>JAEXNZ010000560.1 GCA_023439425.1 Pseudomonadota bacterium | reverse complement strand
CGCGTCCGGGGGGCAGAGCCCCGCTCTACAACAGCCGCGCGCAAACCGCCGGCACCGGTTTGTGCATCATCCGGATCCACGTCGCGGGCACCGGTTCGTGCATCAGATCGCAACGCCTCCAGCGCCTCCAGAATTCCATCCGCCCCAGGATTGATCCCCAGCGGCGACACATAGCTCCAACGCACAATGCCCTTCGCATCAATCACGAACAACGCGCGCTCGCACACGCCGTCCTGCTCGCGATACACGCCATAGCGGCGCGCCACTTCGCCTTTCGGCTGGAAATCCGCCAGCAGCGGGAAATGCAGATGCCGCGTCTCGGCAAACGCCGCATGGCACCACACCCCGTCCACCGAAATGCCGACCAGCTGCGCGCCGTAGCGACGGAACTCGGGCAGCAGCTGGTTGTACAGTGCCAGCTGGTCGCCACACACCGGGCTCCAGTCAGCGGGGTAGAACGACAGAATCACCGGGTGGCCGCGCAGCTCCATCAGGCTCAGGCGCTGGTCGGCGGTGGCCGGCAGCGAGAACGCGGGCGCTGCACTGCCGGGCGGAACGGGAAGACGGGTGGCACTCATGGCACAGCTCCGTGGGGGAGGAGGTGAGAAATCAGCGACGGCTGCGGGTGGTTTCAAACAGGAACCAGCTGCGACGCTCGGCTTCGTCGATCCAGTTCTCGATCAGGCTGGCGGTGGCCACGTCGTTGTATTCGCTGCACACGCCGTGGGTGCCGCGCAGGAAGCCGGTCAGGCGGCGGTTGTCGTCGGCCAGTTCGGCCAGCATGTCCTCGGCGGTCACGTAGTCCGCATCGTTGTCCAGCAGGCGCTGGATGCGATGGATCTGGCCGATTGAGCGCAACGTGGTGCCGCCGACCTTGCGGGCACGTTCGGCGATGGCGTCGGTGGTGGCGAAGATCTGCTCGCCCTGTTCATCCAGCATCAGGTGGTAGTCGCGGAAATGCGGGCCGGACAGATGCCAGTGGAAGTTTTTGGTCTTCAGGTACAGGGCAAACACGTCGGCCAGCAGCACGGTCAGCGCGGCTGCGATGTCCTTGGTGGCCTTGGCCCCCAGGTCGGTGGGCGTATTCAGCGCCGCGCGCTGGCGGGCAAGCGGCGAGTCGGGGGTGTTGGCGAGGCTGTTCATGGGTAGGCTCCGGGAAGGCGGGGGAGGAGCGCTGGCAGGCAGCGCCGACATCGCCAGACTAGTCAGCCGCCGCCCCGCGCAACATTGCGCCATCGTTTCTCCGCCTCATACCAAAGTGTGTATCGGCCCGGTCCGGTGCAGCGGAGAATCACCCGATGGAGGGATCAGTCCGCCGCGCCCGCGAGGGATACTGCCCTGCGACTGCCGCACCGGTGGCGGTTGGCCCGCCCGGAGGCAAGGACCGTGTTCCCCACATCCCCCGCAATTGCCGTTGCCCTTGGCAAACCCCGCCGCACGGCGTTTCGCGTGGCGGCGGCGCTGCTCACCCTGGGCATTTTCCTTATCGACGTACTCTCCACCCTGGAAGGGGCGGTGGCCGTGCTGTACGTCGTGAGCGTGCTGCTGGTGGCACGCACCGGCCGGCGTGGCGACATCCTGACCACGGCGCTGGCCGGCATCGTGCTGACCGTGCTGGCCTATGTCGATTCGCACGGGTTGAACCACGTCGGTGCGCAGACCTTCCGTGCCGTGGTCAGCCTGGCCGCCATTGGCATCACCGCCATCCTCGCGCTGCAGCACCAGAACGCGATGCAGCGCCTGGGCGCGCAGGCGCGGCTGCTGGATCTTTCGCACGACATGATCTTCGTGCGTGACCGCTTCGGTGTGATCACCTTCTGGAACTGCACCGCCGAGCAGGTGTACGGCTGGTCGTCCGAGCAGGCCGTCGGCTGCGTGGCCGACACCCTGCTGTCCACCCGTTACCCGCAGGCGCGCGAGTCGGTGGAATCGACCCTGATGTCGCTGGGCAGCTGGGAAGGCACGCTGGAACAACGCACCCGTGAAGGTGAGTGGCGGGTGCTGGACAGCCGCTGGGTGGTGCAGCGCGATGCGCGTGGGCGTATCACCGGCGTGCTGGAAACCCATACCGATGTCACCGAGCGCCGGCGCGCCCAGGACGCCGCCATGCGCGCGCAGTCCGAGCTGGCGCACGCCATGCGCGTGGCCACGCTGGGCGAACTCACCGCAACGCTGGCGCATGAAGTAAACCAGCCGTTGATGGCGGTGGTGACCAACGGCGAAGCCGGCCTGCGCTGGCTGCACCGCGCACAGCCCGACCTGCAGGAAGTGGATGCGGCCATCACCCGCAGCGTGGCCGAAGCGCGCCGTGCCAGCGAAATCGTCAAGCGCGTGCGCGCGTTCCTGGCCAAGAGCAGTACGGTGCGCGAAGCCCTGGCGGTGCCGGCGCTGATCCACGAGTCGGTGCGCCTGGTCCAGCACGATCTGAACCGTGACGCGGTGCAGCTGCGCGTGGAGGTGGGTTCCGGCCTGCCGTCGGTGCAGGGTGATGCCATACAGCTGCAGCAGGTGCTGGTGAACCTGATGATCAATGCCAGCCAGGCCATGGCCGGGCAGCCGCACGCGCGCGAGCTGCACGTGGACGCGCAGCGCGGCGAGCAGGGCGCGGTGGTCATCAGCATCCGCGATAACGGCCCGGGGATCGACGCCGCGCACCTGGAGACCCTGTTCAAACCCTTCTTCACCACCAAGCCGCATGGCATGGGCATGGGCCTGGCGATCTGCCGGTCCACCGCCGAAGCGCACGGCGGCCAGCTTTCGGTGCACAGCGCACCGGGGCAGGGGGCCACCTTCCGGCTGGTGCTCGGCCTTGCAGGAGATGCCGCATGAACAACCCCGCGCTCGCGGTTGTCGTGGACGACGACCCGTCCGTGCGCGACGCCCTGGACAGCCTGCTGCGCTCCATCGGGCTGCAGACCCAGGTACTGGGCTCACCGGCCGAGCTGTTGCAAGCGGCAATCCCGGATCTGCCCGGGTGCATCGTGCTGGACGTGCGTCTGCCGGGGATCAGCGGGCTGGACCTGCAGGACCAGCTGGCGGCACAAGGCATCCACCTGCCCATCGTGTTCATGACCGGGCACGGTGACATTCCGATGACCGTGCGGGCGATGAAGGCGGGGGCGGTGGACTTTCTGTCCAAGCCATTCCGCGACCAGGACATGCTGGATGCGGTCAGCGCGGCGATCGAGCGTGACCGCCAGCGCCGCCAGGAAAGCGCGGCGCGGGACAGTCTGGACAGCCGCTACGCCACGCTGACCCCGCGCGAGCGGGAGGTGATGGCGCACGTGGTGGCCGGGCTGATGAACAAGCAGGTGGCCGGGGTGCTGAACCTGAGCGAGATCACCGTGAAGATCCATCGGGGCAACGTGATGCGCAAGATGGGCGTGCGTTCGCTGGCCGACCTGGTGCGCCATGCCGAGGCCCTGGGCGTGCACGTCACGGGGCGCTGAACCGCCCGGCTACAAACCTGTGTATGGTTCCGCTGCCCGCCGCCCTGGGGCATAAAGGCAGCGTCGGCCCAGGCCGGCCCGTGGCCCCAGGATGTAGCAGATGAACCCGATGTACCGTGTTGCAATCGTTGACGATGACGACGGCGTGCGCCAGTCGCTGTCCAGCCTGCTGCGCTCGCTGGGCTATGAGGCGCGTACCTTCGCCTCTGCTGACGCGTTCCTGGCGGCCTTGCAGGATCCCCCCGACTGCCTGCTGACCGACATCCAGATGCCGCAGATGAACGGCGATGTGCTGCAGCAGGAACTGCTGGCACGTGGGTGCACGTTCCCGATGATCTTCATGAGTGCGTTCCCCACCGATGCGATCCGCGAGCGGGTCATGGCGCGTGGGGCGTTGGCGTTCCTGGCCAAGCCGGTGGATGCGGAAACACTGTCCTGCTATCTGGCCCAGGCATTGGAATGAGCGCGACGTCATACACAGGTATGAAGGTGTTTTAACCCTGCATTGCTTATTGTGGTCCGGTAATTCCCAACCCCCTTTCCGGAGACTGTTCCATGAGCACCATCACCACTTCCGACGGCGTTGAAATCTTCTACAAGGACTGGGGCCCGAAGGACGCCCAGCCGATCGTGTTCCATCATGGCTGGCCGCTGTCCAGCGACGACTGGGACAACCAGATGCTGTTCTTCCTGGGCAAGGGCTACCGCGTGATCGCGCATGACCGTCGCGGTCACGGCCGTTCGTCGCAGGGCAGCGAAGGCCACGACATGGACCATTACGTGGCCGACGCCACGGCGGTGTTCGACCACTTGGACCTGAAGAACGCGGTGCACATCGGTCACTCCACCGGTGGCGGTCAGGTGGCACGCTACGCGGCGCGCGCTGCGGCGGGCCGTGTGGCCAAGGCGGTGCTGATCAGTGCGGTGCCGCCGATCATGGTGAAGTCGGACAAGAACCCGGGTGGCCTGCCGATCGAAGTGTTCGACGGCTTCCGTTCGGCGCTGGCGGCGAACCGCGCGCAGTTCTACGTGGACGTGGCCAGCGGCCCGTTCTATGGCTTCAACCGCGAAGGTGCCAAGGTATCGCAGGGCGTGATCGACAACTGGTGGCGCCAGGGCATGACCGGCAGCGCGCAGGCGCACTACGAGGGCATCAAGGCGTTCTCGGAAACCGACTTTACTGAAGACCTGAAGGCGATCAACGTGCCGACCCTGCTGCTTCACGGTGACGACGACCAGATCGTACCGATTGCGGACGCCAGCGAACTGAGCATCAAGCTGCTCAAGCACGGCACGCTGAAGGTGTTCAAGGGCTACCCGCACGGCATGTGCACCACGCACGCCGACGACATCAACGCCGAACTGCTGAAGTTCATCCAGGGCTGATGATCGGCACGGGTTGCCGGCGTGGAATTGCTCGCGCCGGCAACCCGTGCGTGGCCCCGGTGCGATCGGTGGCCAACGAAAATCAAAACCCGCGCGTGGCTCCGGTGGGATCGGTCGACAGACGATCGCCGTGAAACAACCCACGTTCTTTAACGCATGATCCCCGGATCGAAACGCGCTCTCCGCGTGATCCCGTGACGCACTCGTCCCGATTTTTCGATGACCACCCACGCTGGTGGTTTCGACATCCGACGCAAATCAAAATTTCGCACACCAGCACCCGGGCAATCCCGACACCCTGTACTGGAACGCAACTCAACAGCCCCCAAACCTCCCACAACCACAACGCGCCAATTGCGTCGAATGAGTTGCTGGAGCGTCAAAAATCCGCCACGATTCTTTCGCAATTGCCTGTTTTTTTAGCAATGCGCGTGCTGCAGGATGGCCCCCGGAGCGTAGAAACTCCTCACAAGTTCAGAAGGTGTCCTGCGTCGGAGCTGTTCGTGTCCAACGTCGGGAGGGTGGCTAATACAACACCCCCGCAAGGGGGGAATACGCCCGCCGGTGTTTTTCTGAGCTTGTGACGGTTTCTAACCTCCCGGCCCCTTGCCATTCCGGCAGGGGTCGCATCTCACAGGAGGTTTGCCATGCAGTCGCAGAGGTCGCACATTCCCGAAGAGACGTTTGAAGTCCCCGTACCGCGCTGTGCCACATGCGGTGCCACCCCGCCCACACCGCCACCGCCTTACGACGAAGCCCCCGGCGGCGTCGAGTACATGATGATGCGCGGCCGCTGGCTGCGTTACATGGGATTGGGCAAGGGCACGTGGTTCAGAGTTGAGTTCGACGGCGAACGGATCATTTCCACGCCGGTGTATCCCCCAGGCTTCCGCATGCTGCACATCCCCACCGAAGTGCTGCGCGAGGTGCACTACACGCAGGTGCGCGAGTACCGCCACCACCCACGGCCTCGCCGCCAGCGGAGGACACGCCGATGAGGAAGCCGGTCTGGGTACGTACCAAGGTGGAAGACGATCTGCGTTGCCGGTTCAAAGGCGCGGTGAGGCAGGAATACTACGCGCCAGCCGAGGCCATTCGCATGTTCATGGAGCGCGTGGTGGAGCTGAGTGAGAACCGGAACACGGTGGACCTCACCCTGTGGAGCAATGTCATCAGCGACGCATCGAATGATGTGGCCGCCGAGATCTGCATCGGCCAGGAGGAACCGCCTTATGGCGAAGAAGACGAAGTGCAGCGAGCGCGCAGGGAAGGCTGGGCCACCCCCGGCTTCGGTCGCGACTGAAGCGTATGGACACGCAAATGGCCGGCGCTCGCGCCATGCCCGCTTCGGTGGGGTCGCTCGACAGACGACCGCCGATAACGGTGATCGGTGCGGTTGGGCATGACACACAACGAAGAGGCGTATCACCGTTCGAAGGTCATGCGTTAAAGCACAAGGGTTTGTTATCGGCGGTCGTCTATCGACCGAGCCTACCCGTGCCCGACACCGAAGAGAGCGCCATGACCCCGACACCACCGCTGCACCCCGGCACCATCCTGCTGGAAGACTTCATGCAACCCAACGGCCTCACCCGCCGTGCACTCGCCGACGCCCTGCATGTCTCCAACACCCGCATCGTCAGCATCACCCGTGGCACCGCCGCCATCACCACCGACACCGCCATCCGTCTGGGCCACTACTTCAACACCTCGCCATGGTTCTGGATGAACCTTCAGGTACGCTTCGACCTGGAAACGGCGGAACAGCAAACACCCGCTCCGACCGAACGCATCGTCCCACTACCGCACTTCCTGGACCCGGCAGTGCCGTCCGTTGTAGAGGTAAAGGAGTGGGGCGCATGGTGACAACCTATCTCCGCCGCCTGCTGCCCGGTTACCCGAGGGCTCCAGCCCCGCCGCAGAAGCGCAGCACGTTGCCACCCATCCCCCGCAGCCTGCGAGCACAGTTGAAGGACTTCCCGGAGCACATCGAGCGCCTGCAGTTAGCCCTGCACGGCGTCAGCGTTGCCCGCACAACGCGCCGGCCCCGCATCGAAATGGCGGTGTGGGCCATCGATGACCGCCTGTCCCGCTTCCTGGCCGAGGCGCAGCACGAGCTGGATGCCGCCCGTTGCAGCGGTGACCCGGAGCGGCTGGCGCGGGCAGAGGAGGTGGAGGCGGTGATGTTCAAGGTGAACCGGAAGAATGCGTGGATGGGCGATGAGGTGTTTGCCGCTTGGTTCAGGGCAGAGGTTGGGCCCCCCAAGCGGTAGCGCCGGCCGGTGGCCGGCCCTCATGACCCCCACATCACGCCGCACTCGCTACGTTGCCCTCAACCCCCAACGCAGCACGGCCATGACCAACGAAAAGCAACCCGGCAAACAGGAAGGCGTCAAGGAATCCCAGCAGGACCACAAGCAGGACGATGTGGCCAAGAGCCGCCCCGCCCAGACCGACCAGCAGATCCACGACGCCAACACCAAGCGCCCGCCCAGCAACCCATCCCGGTAGAGTCGTCGACAGACGACTGCCGATGACGGTGATCGGCGCGGCGAACGCATCTACCTCACCGCAAGGGACGCGCTGACCCGCCATCACCCCTCCATGCCACAATCCCCTCAACAATACTGTTGAGGGGCAGTCCGTTGATCAAATCCATTCTTGTCGCTGTTTTCGCCGTGACAGCGGTCGTGTGCACCAGCGCCTACGCCCAGGCACCAGCCCCCACCAGCCGCGCCGAGGCGACCAAAATCGTCGCAGACATCCGCAAGGTAGTCGCCGACAACGGCATCGAACGGTTGGAAGCGGTCAGCATCGGCGGCATCGATCAATGGGTCTCCATCCGCGGCAACGACCGGCGCAACCCGGTACTGCTGATGCTCCACGGCGGCCCCGGTTGGGTGGCGATGCCAACCAGCTGGTACTTCCAGCGCGGCTGGGAGGAGTACTTCACGGTAGTGCAGTGGGACCAGCGCGGTGCGGGTAAAACGTACGCAGCCAACGACCCGGCTGCTGTGGCACCGACCATGACCCGCGAGCGCATGATCGCCGACACCGAGGAAATGGTGGCCTGGCTGCGCAAAGAGTTTGGCAAGGACAAGATTTTTGTCGTCGGACAGTCCTGGGGCAGCTATCTGGGCCTGGAGTTGGCGCAGCGTCGCCCCGAATGGCTGCATGCGTATGTGGGCATTGGGCAGGTTTCCAATGCACCCGAGAGCGAGCGTCGCGGCTACGCGTGGACCCTGCAGCAGGCTAAGGCCGCAGGCAACGCCGAAGCGGTGGCCGAGCTTGAGGCGCTGGCTCCATATGCGCAGGGCACTACGCCGGTGCCGCTGGAGAAACTGTTCAAGCAGCGCAAGTGGCTCAACGAGTATGGCGGCATGGTGCACAACCGGACCGGGGGAAGTGCCGAGGCCGCCGCCATTAGGCTGTCACCGGAGTACACCGACGACGACCTCGCCAAGGTGTGGAAAGCCAATGAGTTCTCCATGCAGCACCTGTTGAGCGAGGTGCTGACGTTGAACATGAGTCGTGTGAAGCAGTTGAAGACGCCCTTGTTCCTGTTCCTTGGCCGCCACGACTACAACGTGTCTTCCGAGCTGGCGGCCGAATGGTTCACGCAGGTCCAGGCACCGACCAAGCAGCTGGTGTGGTTCGAGCAGTCCGCGCATGAGGTGATGATTGAAGAGCCCGGCAAGACGCTGCTCACGCTGGTGCAGCAGGTGAGGCCGATTGCTGAGCGGGCGGGGGATGCGCCGTAACGTGGTTCGCTGCGATCCCTTCGGCAACACGTATCACTGGCGTTGCTTCGGTAGCGTCGGTCGATAGACGACGGCCGATACCAATGATCGCCGCTTTAACGTCGCGCACCCGGACGGATTCGCGGCTGTTTCGATCGCGGCGATGCGTTCGCCGTGCCGACCACCGTTATCGGTCGTCGTCTTGCGACCGACGCTACCAAAGCGGCGTGGCGCTTGCAGCTGGATTACTTGGAGGAGGTGTCGCCCTTGGCGGCAGGTTCCGTTGCCGGGCGGGACCGATTGAGCCACCAGGCGATGGTCACCATCAGTAGCGAGAACACCACCGGTATCAGGAAGTAGCCGCCGCCCAGACTGCCGAATCCAAGCAGGAATGCGGCGAGCCAGCCAAACACCGTGCGGTTGTGAGTGGCGCGCTTCCCGAACGGGTTGAATCCGCCGATCAGGATCGGGGCGAGGCCGACGATGACCAGGACGGCGAGGTTCGCGCCGATGAAGTAAGCGGATGAGTACATTGCACGGTCCCTGTGTTGCGCTCCGATGGCCGATCCTTCGGATACGGGAGCGATATCGGCAGTGCGAAGACATTCTTGATGGGGCAGGTAATGCAATGGTGGGTTGGCGGTCTGCTTCGGCAAGGTTGCTGCGTTCGACGCGCCGATCACCGTTATCGGCCGTCGTCTTGCGACCGACGCTACCAAGGCGTGCATCCATGAGTATCCCCGTGCATTCCAGTGCATCCACGTTCATCGGCGTGCATCCGGGGCATCCACGTGCACCAATGTGCAAACGCGTCCAGCCGTGCACGCCCGCGCGCATCGCAGATTTCGGGTGACAGCACCACCGAACGAAGGAGGCGTTCCGGACGCAGCCGTCAACGCCTGTATCCCCAAAAGCAGAACGCCACCCAAAGGTGGCGTTCTGTTGTAGAGCCGGGCTTGCCCGGCTGCTTGAATAGTGGTGGAGCCAAGGAGGATCGAACTCCTGACCTCGTCATTGCGAACGACGCGCTCTCCCAGCTGAGCTATGGCCCCACGAAGTACTGCTTCGCAGGCACCGCCTTGCGATGACTGGAGTGTAGCGCTGTGAAGGCCCGCCTGCCAAGCGCGGCAGGCTGACGCAGGCGGTGGATGCCCCAAAAATGAGAAAACGTTTCCATAAATTTATTGATGGAGCACCGGAGGCGGCAGCACGGGTGTGATCTTTAGTGATTTCCGAACTTTTATGAACGATCGCGTTGGTTTGTGAACACGCATATCGATCTAAATGCAATGAAATCAATCAGATAGAACTTTCGTCTATACGTTAGTTTCTGGCGAAAAATACGTAAAGCGGACCGAAGTGGTGCCGATAAGAAGTGTGACGCATCTCTCACACCCACTTTTCGAGTTCCGACGATGACGACCCGTGCCGCCACCGTTTTCTCAACCTCCATCGGCGCGCGCCTTGCGCTGCTGATGGGCGTGATCACCACCATAGCCTTTGTGATCCTGGCCGCTTTGATCTACCGCCAGGCCGCCACCAGCTACCAGACCCGCGTGGAAGCAGGGCTGCAGTCCTCCACCGACCTGATGCGCGATTCGGTCGAGCTGTACGACCGCAGCCTCAGCGAAAGCACCGAGCGCATGGCCGGCACCTTCCGCGCGATGCTGCCCGCCGGCGACATCACCGTTGACGCAACCAAGCCGATCACCGTCGGCGAACGCGCCACCCCCCGCTTGTTGATGGGCACGGACACCCTCAACCTGCAGGAAGGCGTCGTGGACCGCTTCGCTGAAGCCACCGGGGGCGTGGCCACGGTGTTCGTGCGTGATGGCGACGACTTCGTGCGCGTCACCACTTCGCTGCGCAACGCCGAAGGCAACCGCGCCATGGGCACGGTGCTGGACCATGCCAGCCCGGCCTACCCGAAGATGATCGCGGGCGAGGCCTACACCGGCCCGGCGCGTCTGTTCGGCGTGGACTACATGACCCATTACATGCCGTTGAAGGATGCCGCCGGTGAAGTGACCGCGATCGCCTTCATCGGGCAGAACTACACCGATGGCCTGGCCGCCCTGAAGGCCCGCCTGCGCGATTCCAAGCTGGGCAAGGAAGGCCACTTCCTGGCCGTGAACACCCGCGCCGGCGACGACTTCGGCACCTTGATGGCGGCCAGCTACGGTGAAGGTGAGAAGCTGCCGGCGCTGGTGGATGAGGCCGACAAGCCGCAACTGGAAGCGCTGCTGGCCGGCACCATCACGGAAGCCACGCTGCACCTGCGTCCCAGCAAGGACGCACCGGCACAGGCCTACTTCGTCACCGCGCAGACCTACGGCCCGTGGCAGTGGACCGTGCTGGGCCTGGAGCCGACCTCGGTGCTGGCTGCCGTGCTGAACAAGCTGATGCTGCAGACCGCGCTGGTGTCCGGGCTGGGCCTGCTGGCCGTCATCGTGGCGCTGGTGCTGGTGGTGCGTCGCATGCTGACCGTGCCGCTGGCTGCGGCGGGGCAGGTGGCGCGCGACGTCGCCGCCGGCCGCCTGGACCGCACCATCACGGTGAAGAGCCAGGATGAAGTGGGCCAGCTGATGACCGCGCTGCGCCAGATGCAGGACAAGCTGCGTGAGATCATCGCCGCGCAGAATGAAATGAGCGCGCTGCACGCCGAAGGCACCATCAGCCATCGCATCGATGCCAGCGCCTTCGACGGTGAATTCCGCACCATGGTGGAGGGCACCAACGAACTGGTGGACGCCCACATCGCGGTGAAGATGCGCGTGGTGGCGCTGATTGCCCGCTACGCCGATGGCGATCTGACCGAAAAGATGGAGCCGCTGCCAGGCGAGAAGGCCCGCATCACCGAAGCCGTGAACGGCGTGCGCGGTCGCCTGCAGGACATCAATGGCGAAATCAAGCGCCTGGTGGACGCGGCAGCTGCTGGCGACTTCAGCGTGCGTGGGGATGCCGATGCGTACCGCCACGATTTCAAGGAAATGGTGCAGGGCCTGAACACCCTGATGATCACCGCCGACCGCAACCTGGCCGCGCTGTCGGGCCTGCTGCGGGCGCTGGCCGAGGGCGACCTGCGCGGCCGCATCGAAGGCCAGTTCCAGGGCGTGTTCGCCACCATGCGTGACGACGCCAACGCCACCGTCGCGCAGCTGACCCGCATTGTCGGCGGCATCCAGCAGGCGGCGGTGTCGGTGGCCACGGCCTCGGCCGAGATCGCGGCCGGCAACGATGATCTGTCGCGCCGTACAGAACAGCAGGCCGCCAGCCTGGAAGAATCGGCCGCATCGCTGGAAGAGCTGACCAGCGCGGTGAAGCAGAACGCCGACCATGCCCGCCGTGCCGACCGTCTGGCGTCGGAAGCCTCGGACGTGGCCGCACAGGGCGGTGCCGCAGTGGCGCAGGTGGTGCAGACCATGGCCGGCATCGAGGCGTCCTCGCACCGCATTGCCGACATCACCGCGGTGATCGACGGCATTGCCTTCCAGACCAACATCCTGGCCCTGAACGCAGCGGTGGAAGCGGCGCGTGCCGGCGAAGAAGGCCGCGGCTTTGCAGTGGTGGCCTCGGAAGTGCGCGCACTGGCGCAGCGTTCGGCCAGCGCGGCCAAGGAAATCAAGGGGCTGATCGAGGCCTCGGTGGCCCAGGTGGCCGACGGCAATGAACTGGCCAGCCAGGCGGGGCAGACCCTGCAGCGCGTGGTGGCCTCGGTAAGCGAGCTGGGTGGGCTGATCGAAGAGATCGCCAACGCCAGCCAGGAACAGGCGGCAGGGATCGAGCAGGTCAACCAGAGCATCGTGCAGATGGATGGTGTGACCCAGCAGAACGCTGCCCTCGTCGAGGAGGCTTCGGCCGCTGCGCGTGCTCTCAACGCGCAGTCGTCCGAGCTGCAGCAATCGGTCGGGCAATTCCGCCTGGCCGACGCGCAGCCCGCGCGCAAGGAGCGCGTCGCGGCCTGATCGGGTGCGGTGGCGTCTGTGGTTGGGGAGCTGCAGCCGCCACCGCCGGATCTAAGGTCGTATGGGTCGGAAACATTTGAACGGACAGGATCGGGCATACCGGTCCGGGCGATGAGCGGGCATAATCCGCGCCATTGATCCCGGCCGTCAGCCAGCAGATCAGGGTAGAGGACGGAAGGCCGTCCCCCGCAACGCCCTGAAACCAGACTGCAACATCCCCTTTCCATGATGCCGCAACGTGCAGCCGGGCAAGCCCGGCTCTACGCCGTTCACTGACCGAGACCTTCATGTCTGCCCATCGCAACAACTCCCGTATTGCCTCTTTCCGCATGACCCGTTCGCCGCGCCCGCACGCGCTGGCGCTGGCCTGCACCACGCTTTTGGGCCTGAGCGGCACCGCTCTGGCGCAGGACGCCACCCCCACGTCGCTGGACGCGATCACCGTGACCGCCGACCACCGCGAACGCAACCTGCAGGAAGTGCCGGTTTCCGTGGGCGTGGTCCAGGGCGAGAAGATCCGCGACTTCACCGCCGGCGGCGACGACACCCTGTTGGCGCTGTCCGGCAAGGTGCCCAGCTTCTATGCCGAAACCACCACCGGTCGCATCTTCCCGCGCTTCTATATCCGTGGCCTGGGCAACATCGACTTCTACCTGGGTGCCTCGCAGCCGGTGTCGATCATCCAGGACGACGTGGTGCTGGAACACGTGGTGCTGAAGTCCAACCCGGTCTACGACGTGGACCAGATTGAAGTGCTGCGTGGCCCGCAGGGCACGCTGTTCGGCCGCAACACCACCGCCGGCATTGTCAAGTTCGACACCATCAAGCCCAGCCAGGACTACAGCGGCCGCGTGCAGGCCAGCTACGGCAGCTACGGCAGCGTGGCGGTGGACGGCGGCTTCGGCGGCCCGATCAACGACATCGCCTCGTTCCGCGTGTCGGCGCTGTACCAGCACCGCGACGACTACGTGGACAACACCTACAGCGGCCCCAGCGCCGATGGCACGGAGAGCCCGCGCAAGAACACCATGGGCGGCTTCGACGACCGCAACGTGCGCGCCCAGCTGCTGCTGCAGCCCAGCGACAACTTCTCGCTGCTGGCGTCGGCGCATGCGCGTGACTACGAAGGCACCTCGACCCTGTTCCTGCGCGGTGCACTGACCCGCGGTTCGAACAAGACCGACGCGCCGCGCGATTCGGTGGCCTATGACGAAGCCGACAACAACCCGCAGGCGTACAAGACCTACGGCGGTTCGGTGAAGGCTGTGTACGACTTCGGCAACGTCTCGCTGACCTCGATCACCGCCTACGATACCACCTCCGGCTACAGCCGTGGCGACACCGACGGCGGCGCTGCGGCGGACTTCCCGGTCAACGGCGTGCCGAACGGCTTCGGCCAGTCGATGGGCCAGATCCGTGACCTCGACCAGTGGACCCAGGAAATCCGCCTGGCCAACGCCGACAGCAACCGCCTGAAGTGGCAGGTCGGCGCGTTCTACTTCGACGGCCGCGATACCACCGACTTCTACCAGCGCGCCTGGTTCCTGCAGGGCACCGCCCGTAACCCGAACAACTGGGTGCGCCTGCGCAACACCAACACCTCGTGGGCCGGCTTCGGCCAGGTCAGCTATGACGTGACCGACAAGTTCACCCTGACCGCCGGGCTGCGCCAGACCCGCGACGAGAAGCGCACCCGTCTGCTGAAGACCGCCGACACCGCCGCCGGCGTGGTGACCTACCGTGGCCGCACCGATGTGGAAATGGCCGACACCACCCCCAGCTGCGACGTGAGCGCGATGTACGCGTTCAATCCGCAGGTGAGCGTGTACGCCAAGGTCGCCCGTGGCTTCCGTGGCCCGACCATCCAGGGCCGCTCGGCCGTGTTCAACGCCGACTTCACCACCGCTGATTCGGAAACGATTCTGTCGTGGGAAGCGGGCGTCAAGAGCAGCCTGTGGGACAACCGTCTGCGCCTGAACGCAGCGGCGTTCACCTACACGGTCAACGACATCCAGCTCAACGGCAA
>JAEXNZ010000494.1 GCA_023439425.1 Pseudomonadota bacterium | reverse complement strand
GGTCAACACCTACCTGAAGGACCACGACACCGCCGGCCTGGACATCCGCATCCTGGCCCCGGTGGAAGCGACCACCTTCTCGCTGGACCGCATCCGCAAGGGTGAGGACACCATTTCGGTGACCGGCAACGTGCTGCGCGACTACCTGACCGACCTGTTCCCGATCATGGAACTGGGTACCAGCGCGAAGATGCTGTCCATCGTGCCGCTGATGGCCGGTGGTGGCCTGTTCGAAACCGGTGCCGGTGGTTCGGCTCCCAAGCACGTGCAGCAGTTCGTGGAAGAGGACTACCTGCGCTGGGATTCGCTGGGTGAATTCCTGGCCCTGGCCGCCTCGCTGGAGCACCTGGGCGAGCGCTACAACAACGCCGACGCCGCCGTGCTGGCCAAGACCCTGGACCAGGCCAATGGCCAGTTCCTGGACAACGACAAGTCGCCGTCGCGCAAGCTGGGTGGCATCGACAACCGTGGCAGCCACTTCTACATCGCGCTGTACTGGGCCCAGGCCCTGGCCGCGCAGGATGAAGATGCCAAGCTGAAGGCGAAGTTCGCGCCGCTGGCCAAGGCACTGACCGACAACGAGCAGGCCATCGTGGCCGAACTGGCCGCGGTGCAGGGCAAGGCCGTGGACATCGGTGGCTACTACCGCCCGGACCTGTCCAAGGTGTCGAAGGCGATGCGTCCGAGCGCGACGTTCAACGCCGCACTGGATGCGCTGAAGGGCTGATCGGGCCTCTCAATGTGACCTACGAGGAACCCGCGCTTCGGCGCGGGTTCTTTTTTGTGCGTTAACCAAAACTGTGAACTCCGTTGGCCCGCCCCCTGACCGGACATCACTGTCGAATTCGTGAAAACGGCATGAAACTTGCCTGTTTCCGCACTATCCAGAAACCGATTTTTGGCGGGATTTACCTGCAGAAAATGAGAAACACATCACCTATGCTCCCGGAGAGGTTGGCATAGGCTAACCACGCTCTATTCCGCTCAGGATGTGATCTTTCACAAGGCAGGGGAACGCGGATGGCAAGGGTGCTGGTGGTGGGGTCGGACATGCAGGGGGAGCGCGCGCTGCTGCAGCGCCTGCGTTCGGCTGCGTCATTGCCGGCCGACGGGGTCAGCACCTGCCGCGACCTCGACGAGTGCGACCTGCTGGTGATCCGGGACACGCCGGCGCTGCGTAATGCGGCGCTGCGCATGGTGCGTGAGCGCCCGCGCATCCAGTTATGGGTGGAAGACCAGCAGGGCCAGCTACGCGATGGCGAGCGCAGCAATGGGCCGGTGCTGGACGACGCGGCCATTGAACAGGCATTGAGGCACATGGTGGACAGCATTCCCGCAGCCCCCATCGACGAACCCTGTACCGCGCGTGGCGCCAAGGCCATCACCCGCGCGCTGCGCGAAAGCCTCAATGCCCGCCAGGGCCACGCGGTGCTGGCGCTGCACGGGGCAGCGCAGGTGCTGATCGACTTCGTGCAGGACCAGATGGTGGTGCCGGCCGGGGTGCCGGCCGAGCATCTGGCCCAGGACCTCTCTGACAGCTTCGAGTCGCTGACCCTGCACGGCATCTCTGCACGCCGCTACCAGGAGCTGGCCGGGGAGCGCACGCGCCAGCCGCTGCGTCCGCTGCTGTGGCAGTGGGGCCAGCGCCCGGACCACTGGCAGGACCTGGACGCGCGCCTGCAGCGCCACGCACGGGTAAAGCTGCTGCGCTGGCCGGATTTCCGCGTGCTCGGCCGTCAGCATGACAGCTTCCGATTGTGTTCGCTGTTGCTCAAGCGCGCCTGCAGTGTCGACGAATGTGCATCGTTGCTGGACGTGTCCAGTGAGGCTGTGCGCAGCTTCGTGCACCCGGCTTACCTGTGCGGCTACGCTGCATTGGAAGCGGCGCCGCAGGATACGCCGGCACCGACGCGCAACACCGTTGCGGCGGGCGGGGGCACCCTGCTGGCACGCATGTGGCGCAGCGTGCGCCAGCGCAGCGGGGCTTGAGCATGCGCGAACACAAGATCGTGGTGCTGGGCGCCATGGGCTGCGGCAAATCCACCCTGGTGCGCGCCATCGCCACCGGTGCGGTGGTGGACACCGATGTGCTCAACAGCGACCGAGAAGGTGCGGACAAGAGCTCCACGACGGTAGCCATGGACTACGCGGACATTGACCTGCCCAACGGCGACCGACTGCGTCTGTACGGCACGCCAGGTCAGCAGCGCTTCGATTTCCTGTGGCCGATTCTGCTGCAGGGGGCCAGCGGCGTGGTGCTGCTGCTGGATGCCACACGCGCGGCCGCCGTGGCGGAGCTGGAGGCCTACCTGACCGTGCTGAAACAGCACGCCGCGCAGGTGCCAGCGGTGGTCGGCATCACCCGCCTGGACCTGGCTCCGCAGTTCGACCTGGAGGCCTGCAGCACGCTGGCCGGCTGGGACGCACGGGTGCTGCCGGTGATGCCGGTGGATGCGCGCGATCGCGAACAGGGGTTATGGCTGATGGATGTACTGATGAGCGAAATGGAAGCAGGTGAACTGGTGATGGCGCATGGCTGACGGACACGACGTGCGTCGGATGGACCCAGCGCTGCGCGAGCGGCTGGCGAAACATCTGAACGCGTTTGTCGACGAGATCGACGGCGTGCGCAGTGTGGTGCTGGCCACGGTGGACGGTTTCGCGCTGCTGCCTGCGGCCGGCACGCACGGTAACGGGGAGCGGCTGGCGGCGATGACCAGCGCGATGCTGGCGCTGGCCGCAGCGGTGGGGCGCGAACTGGCGCTGGGTGAGCTGGAAACGCTGATGCTGGAAGCGGGCGAGGGCAAGGTGCTGATGCTGGCGCTGCCCTGCACACCCGCTCCGTTGCTGCTGATGACCGCCTGCGACTCGCGCTGCGTCGTTGGCAAGGTGCTGTGGAGTGCCAAAAACTGTGGCCGCAACATCATGGCCGAACTCAGCGGATCACGAGCCGATCCGCAGGAGTAACCGGGGCTCGATAAAAACAAAAGGGGTGCAACATGGCAGGACTGAACGAAACCTTAAGCGCGCTGATGACCATCGACGGCGCGCAGGCCGTGGCGCTGGTGGACTATGAAAGCGGCATGCTGCTGGGCGAGGCCGGCACGGGCATGGACATGGAAGTGGCGGCGGCGGGCAATACCGAGGTGATCCGCGCCAAGTTGAAGACGGCCAAAGCGCTCGGCCTCAACGACACCATCGAGGACATCCTGATCTCGCTGGGCCAGGCGTATCACATCATGCGCCCGGTCGCGACCAAGCAGGGCTTGTTCCTGTATCTGGTGCTGAACCGCAGCAAGGCCAATCTGGCCCTGGCCCGTCGCAAGGTGCAGGAAGTGGAAGGCATGC
>JAEXNZ010000480.1 GCA_023439425.1 Pseudomonadota bacterium | reverse complement strand
CCTCATGATCTTCGGCAGGATATGCCAGGAGCCGGCCAGCGGCCGGCACTACCGTTGCAGATATGCGGCCAACGCCGCCTGCTGCGCAGTATCCAGCTTCAACCCCAGGTGACTGCGCCGCCACAGCAGGTCATCCACCTCGCGTACCCACTCATGCGCCACCATGTGGTCCACCTCACGCTGGTACAGCTGCGCGCCAAAATGCGTACCCAGCGCATCCACCGTCTGCGTCTCGCCCAGCACGCTCACTGAGCGGCTGCCATGCCGATGCGCCAACCCGCGCAGCAGCGCGACCGGCAGGTGCGGGTAACGCGATTGCAACGCGGCCAGCACCTTGTCGAAGTTGCCGCCCTCTCCACCCGGCAACACCGCACCCTGCGCGGTCCACGCTGGCTCACTGCGGCTCAGCGTCGTGGCCAGCTGATTCACCGCTTCCTCGGCCAGCACCCGGAACGTGGTGAGCTTGCCACCCAGCACATTGAGGATGGGGGCCTGCTGGGCGTCCAGCTGCAAGCGGTAATCGCGGGTGACCGCTGCAGCGTCCTGGTGGTGATCGGCCAGCAGCGGACGTACGCCGCTGAACTGCCAGATCACCTGCGCCGGTGTCACCGGCCTGCGCAGCCACCGGCTGGCCGCCGCGCACAGGTAGTCCACGTCTTCCGCGCTGGCGCGCACCTCGGCCGGATCGCCGTCATAGTCCACATCGGTGGTGCCGATCAGGCTGTAGTCGTCTTCAAACGGCAGCACGAACACCACGCGCTTGTCCGGCTGCTGCAGCAGGTAGGCGCTGTCATGGCCGTACAGGCGCGGCACCACGATGTGACTGCCCTGGACCAGACGCAGGCCGATGGGCGCGTCCATGCCCGCGCGCTCGATCAGATTGCCAGCCCATGGGCCGGTGGCATTGGCGACCGCACGGGCGCGCAGCCGGACCATCTGGCCGTCCTGCTGCCGAAGCACCGCAAACCAGTGATCACGATGGCGGATAAGCTGCTCGCAGCGGGTGCGGGTGCGGATCTGTGCGCCGCGTTCCTGTGCATCCAGCGCGTTCAACAGCACCAGCCGTGCGTCATCAACGCGCGCATCGCTGTAGCTGAAGGCGGTGCGTAGTGGCTCCCGCAACACCGCACCGCGCGGATCGCGGCGCAGGTCCAGTCGCCGCGCATGCGGGAACGCCGGGCCTGCGACGGCCAGATGGTCATACAGCCACAGGCCGGCGCGTACCATCCACGCGGGTCGTCCCGGCGAAGCCTGCGGCACGATGAAGGACGTGGGCGTGACCAGGTGCGGGGCCAACCGGTGCAGCACGTCGCGCTCACGCAGCGCCTTTCGCACCAGCCCGAATTGTCCGTACTGCAGATAGCGCAGCCCGCCGTGAATCAGCTTGGTGCTGGCGCTGGACGTATGCGCGGCCAGGTCGTCCTGTTCGCACAGGCATACCGACCAGCCTCGTCCGGACGCGTCGCGGGCAATGCCCGCCCCATTGATGCCTCCCCCCACCACCAGCAGGTCCAGCATGTCTTCCATCGGCACCTCCCCGGGTGCGGTGGGGTCGTTGCAGTCACTATGCAGGGCGGTGAGGCAAGGACAAATGAAGACCGCCCAAACGACAACGGGCTCCCGAAGGAGCCCGTTGTGTGCGTGCGCAAGCGCGTTGGATCAGAAGCGGGCACCGATACCGAAGCCCACAGTCCACGGGTCGAGCTTGGCTTCTTCGCCGGTGCTGCGGCCGTTGACGGTCAGGTCAGGACGCGAATGCATGTAACGCGCATCGGCACGGGCGAACCAGGTGCTGTTGATGTTCATGTCCACACCCACGGTGCCGATCGCGCCCTTGGCGGTTTCAAGGCCGACGTGGCCGACATCGCTGGCCAGGTTTTCATTGCTGAAGTTCGACTCGTAGTAGCCCACGCCGACGAACGGACGGAACACGTTGTCAGCCTGGCCGAAGTGATACTGGCCACTCAGTGCGATCGGCTGCTGTTCCACGGTGCCCAGGTTGCCGGCATTGCCGCGCACGCGGTGATCGAACTTGTCGGCGGCACCCCACAGCTCCACCGCCCAGTTGTCGTTGATGTAGTAGCTGAAGCTCACGGTCGGAGCCGGGCCACCATCGACCTTCTTGATGCCGTCAATCGGATCATTCTTCGGCTGCAGCAGCGACACGCCGCCCACCACGGCAAAATGCTTGCCCGAAGCGGTGTCGTCAGTGGTGGAATCCTGCGCGAATGCGGCCGGAGCAAAGGCGAGGGCAGTCAGCGTAGCCAGAGTCAGAGTGCGGATGGAGCGCATGGGGGAATCTCCTCAGGTATTTTCTGTTCTTGGCCCCGTGTTTCGGGGTGAGGCAAACGTATTCCCCGCAACATGAATCGAATCCGACGGGCGTTAAAAAATAGTTGTGATTGTTCAGCGAGCAGTTCGCAGCCCGTGCTGTGGCGCGTGTTCGCGCCTGCAGTGACGTTCACGCAGCTGGAGAAGATGTGATGGAAACCACGCGCTGCATTGGATTGCCTGCGCAGACCGACGCGCGGTGCCGCGTGCTGGTGCTCGGTTCCATGCCCGGCGTGGCCTCGCTGCAGGCAGCGCAGTATTACGCGCACCCGCGCAACCGTTTCTGGCCGTTGATGGCGGCCCTGAGTGGACTGGATCCCACACTGCCTTACCTGCAGCGGCTGCAGTCGCTGCGCGAACACGGTATCGGCCTCTGGGACGTGATCGGTCAGTGCGACCGTCGCGGCAGCCTGGATGCGGACATCGTGCGCGGCAGCGAGGTGGTCAATCCACTGCCGGCGCTGATCCGACATTTGCCTCAGCTGCGCGGCATCGCCTGCAACGGCGGCACCGCGTTCGCGGCGTGGACCCGGCATGTGCAGCCGCTGCTGGACCCCCGTGCGGCCGCGCTGCCGGTGTGGTCGTTGCCCTCCACCAGCCCGGCCAATGCCGGCTGGTCGCGGGAGCGGTTGACCGCTGCCTGGCAGCCCGTGGCGGTCGCCTTGGCGCAGTGACCCGGGTCGGTGCGGGACAATACGGTACCGACTGGAAAATCGCGGCAAGGCAGCATTTCCGCGCAGAATCGAAGGATGGCGGTGCCTGCAACAGCCTGTCCCGGGTCAGCGGCGTTGAAAATTGCCGCAGCCGGTTGGCGCTGACGCCTCCTGCCCCCACAATAGGCGATTCCCTACACCAGATTGCCGGAGTTATCCCCATGGCCGAAATCAAGGAAGCACTTGTCCCCGATATCGGTGACTACAGCGATATCCCGGTAATCGAGGTGCTTGTCGCCGTTGGTGATACCGTCAAGAAGGATCAGGGCCTGGTGACCCTGGAGTCGGACAAGGCCACGATGGAAGTGCCGTCGTCGGTTGCCGGCGTGGTCAAGGAAATCAAGGTCAAGATCGGCGACACCCTGTCCGAGGGCAAGGT
>JAEXNZ010000456.1 GCA_023439425.1 Pseudomonadota bacterium | reverse complement strand
GCATGCGACCACGGCTGGCCGCCCAACGGTCGGCGAAGCGACGCGCCCACGCCGGGGCCGCGCCTTCATCGCCACGCGCCTGCGCTTCCGGATCCAGCGCGTCGACCAGCTCATCCAGTTCGTTGCGCGGCGTCGGCGGGCGCGGGGCCGGCTTGCGCGGAGCCGACATCTGCGGCATCACGCCAGCGGCGGCCAGCTGTTCGTCCAGCTTTTCATAGCGCTTGCCGATCGGGCCGTGCAGGTCGCGTTCGCACAGCTTGATCAGCACCAGGCGCACTTCCGGGGCCAGTTCGCAGTCGGCGAACGCCTCGTGGATGGCCACGCCAATATGCTCGGGGCTGACCGGATTGGTATCGGCGTTCAGCTCCAGGCCGCCGGCGATCCAGCCCAGACGGCGGTCCAGCCGGGCCAGCACGGGCTTCCAGTCGCGCAGCAGGACCACGGCGAAGTTGCGCACCGCCAGGCGGGATTCCAGCACGTGCTCGGGCACCAGGCTCAGGCCACCCTCGACCTGGCCGGCAAGAACGGTCTCGGCCGACAGCGGCTGTCCGCGTTCCAGCGCGTCCCAGGCCAGCGACAGGTGGGCACGGAACCCGGCCGCGATCTCCTCGCGGCGGCGGCGCAGTTCGCGCATGCCATCCAGGAACAGCAGCTGCGACGCGCCGGCATTGCTGGCGCGGTCAAACAGCACGTCGTCAAAGCGGGCAAGCACGGTCGCAAACGACTCGGCCAGCCCCGGCAGGGCGGCTTCGCGCGCGAGCTTCAGCAAGGCCGGGTCGCGGCCTGCCTGCGCCATGACGTTGGGCGTGGCGATCATGCGAAAAGGCTCCCCACCTTCGCTAGGTCGAAATGCAGCATGGATACACCGAGTGGCGGTGCCCCCCAGGCACCCGCACGCGGATGGTAGATCGGCGCACCGGTCGGGGACAGTGAAACAGTCCTCACTTCAAACCTCACAACCGGGTACCGGCAGGCCTTGTATCGTAAGGCCAGTGCCCACCGGAAGCGAGTACAGGAGTGTGAAGGGATGGGTTTCATTAAGTGATGTGCATCACGTTTCGTCGCAAATGGCACACAGTTGCCCAAAACCGACGTCACAAAGCGCCCCGACTATAATTGCCTTCCGGTGAAATTCTGTTGAGTCCCATGCCCGAATCCCCTGCGCTGCAAGCCCTGGACGCCCGTCGCTCGGTTCCTGCCCTGCAGCTGACTGCGCCCGGTCCCGACCGCGAAACCCTGCTGCGGATGCTTGCTTCGGCGGTCCGCGTGCCCGACCACGGCAAGAAAGTGCCGTTCCGCTTCCTGAGCATCCAGGGTGATGCGCGTCACACTCTGGGAGCCTTCCTGGCCGAGCGCAGCCGCGCCCGGGACCTGAACGCGTCCGAGGCCCAGGTTGAAAAAGATCGCCTGCGTTTTTCGCATGCCCCGCTGATCGTCACCGTCATCGCCTGCCCCACCCCCAGCCCCAAGGTGCCGGAGCAGGAGCAGTTGATGACCGCCGGCTGCGTCTGCTTCGCCCTGCTGCAGGCCGCGCAGGCGATGGGCTTCGGGGCGCAGTGGCTGACTGCCTGGATGGCGTTCGACCCGGTCGTGCACACCCATCTGGGCCTGGCCGAACACGAGCGCATTGCCGGCTTCATTCATATCGGCACCCCGAAGGCCGAGGTGCCCGAGCGCGAACGCCCCGACCCGGCCGCGCTGCTGCAGGACTGGGTGGGCTGAGATGATCCAGGCTCCGCCCGGGCTGGCCCTGCGCCCGCCGCTGTATCTGGTCGATGCCAGCCTGTACGTGTTCC
Organism: Pseudomonadota bacterium; assembly: GCA_023439425.1. GTDB lineage: Bacteria > Pseudomonadota > Gammaproteobacteria > Xanthomonadales > Xanthomonadaceae > Stenotrophomonas. Next base: position 10,194 of record JAEXNZ010000456.1, on the reverse strand, counting down.
GGGCCTGGCACTCGATGCCGAACGAGTTCCAGGACCAGCAGGGCTGGCCGACCAACGCGGTGCACGGGTTTGCCCGCTTCCTGCTGGACCTGCTCGAGCGTGAGCGCCCGCAGCACATCGTGGTGGCCTTCGACGAAGCCCTGGACAGCTGCTTCCGGCACCGGCTGTACGCGGCCTACAAGGCCAATCGCGACCCGGCCCCGGAGGAACTGCGACGCCAGTTCGCGCACTGCAAGGCGCTGTGCATGGCGCTGGGCCTGACCGTGCTGGCCCACCACGAGTATGAAGCCGACGACCTGATCGGCAGCGCCCTGCATGCCAGCCGTTCCGGCGGCATGCGCGGGGTGATCATTTCCGCCGACAAGGACCTGTCGCAGCTGCTGCATGAGCACGACGAGCAGTGGGATTACGCGCGCAACCAGCGCTGGGGCATGGCCGGGGTCAAGGCCCGCCACGGTGTGCAGCCGCATCAGATTGCCGACTATCTGGCGCTGTGCGGCGACGCGGTGGACAACATTCCCGGTGTGACCGGCGTGGGCGCGAAGTCCGCGGCCGTGTTGCTGGCCCACTTCGGCAGCCTGGACACTCTGTATGAGCGTCTGGATGAAGTGCCGTTCCTTCGCCTGCGCGGCGCGGCACAGATGGCGGTTCGTCAGCGCGAGCAGCGCGAACACGCGCTGCTGTGGCGGCAGCTGACCACGATCGCCCTGGATGCGCCGCTGGACGGAGCCGGTTTTGGCCGCGCCAGCGCCGACCCGCAGATGCTGCAGGGCCTGTGTGATGCACTGCGCTTTGGCCCGCTCACCCGCCGCCGCCTGTTCACCGCCGGCGGTCTTTCCGATTCTTCTTCCGTTGCCAACGAGTTCGCATGAGCCATAACACGCAGCCCCCGAAAGTCGTTTATGAAGGCAAGTACCAGCGCATGGTGGTGCGCGGCAGCTGGGAGTACAGCGAGCGCACCCATGCCGGCGGACTGGCGGCGATCATCATCGCGGTGACCCCGGAGGACGAGGTGCTGTTCGTGGAGCAGTTCCGGGTTCCGCTGCAGGCACTCACCATCGAGATGCCGGCCGGGCTGGTCGGCGACATCGAGGCCGGGGAGTCGATTGAAGACTCGGCGGTGCGCGAACTGGAAGAGGAGACCGGCTGGACCGCCGACCATGCCGAGGTGCTGATGATCGGCCCGACCTCGTCGGGTGCCAGCAGCGAGCGGATTGCGTTCGTGCGCGCTACCGGCCTGCGCCGGGTCGGCGAGGGCGGTGGCGATGACAGCGAAGACATCACCGTGCACGCGATTCCGCGCGCCCGCGCTGCGGCCTGGCTGGTGGAAAAGATGAATCAGGGCTACCAGCTCGATGCCAAGCTGTGGGCGGGGCTGTGGATGATCGAACACCATCTGGATGGCACGCCGCGTGGCTGATACCGGCCGCCTTCTTCCCCCGCTGCTCGGCTCCGGCGACCCGGCGGTGTACACGGTGCATCGCCCGCAGGGGCGTTCGCCGTTCCTGCTGCTGGCCGACCATGCCGGGCAGGCAATTCCCGCATCGCTGGCGAATCTGGGCCTGCCGCAGGCCGAACTGGACCGCCATATCGGCTGGGACATCGGCATTGCCGGCACTACCCGCGCGTTGACGGAGCGGCTGGATGCCTGGGCGATCGAGCAGACCTATTCGCGGCTGCTGATCGACTGCAATCGACCGCTGGCATCACCAACGCTGATTCCCGAAGTCAGCGACCACACCCGCATTCCGGGCAACGCGGCATTGAGCGACACGCAGCGCCAGCAGCGTATCGATGCGATCCACGCGCCGTATCACGCGCGGATCGAGGCCGAGCTGCAGGCGCGCCAGCAACAGGCGCGCCCTACCCTGCTGGTGATGATGCACAGCTTCACCCCGTCGATGAACGGTTTCGCCCGCCCCTGGCACGCCGGCGTGCTGTACCACCGCGACACGCGTTTCGCGCACGCACTGCTGCAGGCGCTGCGCGACGAGAACGACCTGGTGGTCGGCGACAACGAGCCGTATTCGGTCAGCAGCACCAGCGATTACGCGGTACCGGTGCATGGCGAGGGCCGCGGTTTGGTGCACGTGGAACTGGAGATCCGCCAGGACCTGATTGCCGATGCCGCCGGGCAGATCGCGTGGGCGGATAGATTGGCGCGGGTGTTTGCAGCCTTGGAGCCAAGATTGCTGGAGATGGCACACGCTACGTAGAGCCGGGCTTGCCCGGCTGCTGTTGGATTCAGGCGAACAGCCCTCGGTTCACGGAATCCCTGGCTTGGCGGCCCGGGATGGGCGTTCCGGGGGACGCTGCAAGTACGTCGGTGGCCACGGAAGATCAAAACCAACTCGTCACTTGTCCGTGCGCTGGTCCTGCTTTGGTGGGATCGGTCGACAGACGATCGCCGTGAAATGGTCCACATCCGGTAACGCATGACCCCAGATCGACATCGCCGTTGATCTGGCATTTCCCATGGCCACCGACCACCTTTCGAAGGTGGGTCGGGGTGGGTTTGCGGGACCGTCAAAAACATGGATGTTTTTGACGAGCCCCCATGGACGGGTTTACGGCGTGTCCCGCAAACCCATCCCGAGCCGCCAAACCGGGGATGCCGTGAACTGAGGGCTGTTCGCCCAAATCCAACAGCAGCCGGGCAAGCCCGGCTCTACGGAGATCATGCAATCCGATGCAGATCGTGCAGTACGACGCAGCTCGAGCAATCAGACGGCGAAGCGGTCGGTGGCTCGAACGAGCGCGTCGATGTTCTCTGCTTCGAATGCCGAATGGCCCGAGGCCGGCGAGATTTCCAGCGTGGATTTCGGCCACGCCTTGTGCAGTTCCCACGCGTTCTGCAGCGGGCAGACCACGTCATAGCGGCCGTGCACGATCACGCCCGGAATGTCGGCAATGCGGTGCGCGTCGCGCAGCAGCTGTTCTTCGACTTCGAAGAAGCCGCCGTTGACGAAGTAGTGGTTCTCGATGCGTGCGAACGCCAATGCGAAATGCGGATCTTCGTGGCTGTTCACGAAGTCCGGATCGACATGCAGGAAACTGGTGGCCCCTTCCCACACGCTCCATGCCTTCGCCGCTGCCAGGCGGGTGGCTTCGTCTTCGCTGGTCAGGCGACGGTGGAAGGCCGAAATCAGGTCGTGGCGCTCCACCGCCGGAATCGGAGCCAGGTAGTGTTCCCACGCGTCCGGGAACAGGCGGTTGGCACCTTCCTGGTAGAACCATTCCAGTTCCCAGCGGCGCAGCATGAAGATGCCGCGCAGCACCAGCTCGGTCACCCGCTGCGGGTGGGTCTGCGCATAGGCCAGCGCCAGCGTCGAGCCCCAGCTGCCGCCGAACACCTGCCAGCGCTCCACCTTCAGGTGCTCGCGCAGTTTCTCGATGTCGGCCACCAGGTCCCAGGTGGTGTTGTCCACCAGGTCCGCGTGCGGCGTTGAACGGCCCGCGCCGCGCTGGTCGAACAGAATGATCCGGTACTTGGCCGGGTCGTGGAACTGACGCATCTTCTCGCTGCAGCCACCGCCCGGGCCCCCATGCAGCATCACCACCGGCTTGCCATCCGGGTTGCCGCACTGCTCGAAATACAGCGTGTGGCGGTCGTCGACCTTCAGGCTGCCAACGTCATAGGGGGTGATCGCGGGGTACAGCGTACGCATGGGCGAAGCTCCAGAAGAATGAAACACTGGCCGCCATTCTAGCCCCGCCTCCGTTTACTGCAGGCGTCCCAGACTGACCCGGTCGCGGTACTCCAGATCCACCGCAGTGCTGACCTCCACGAAACCCGCCTGCTCCAGCAGCGCGCGGATCGCCGGGCCTTGGTCCCAGCCATGCTCGATCAGCAACCAGCCGCCGGCAAGCAGATGCGCCGGCGCACCGGCCACGATGACCCGGATATCATCCAGCCCGTCAGCACCCGAGGCCAGCGCGGTGGCCGGCTCAAAGCGCAGGTCGCCCTGCGCCAGATGCGGGTCGTCCGCCGCGATGTACGGCGGATTGGTAGCGATCAGGTCGAAGCGCTCCTGACCCAGTGCCGCGTGCCACGAACCCTGGTGGAAACGCACATTGACCAGTTCATGCCGGCGCGCATTCTCGGCGGCCACCGCCAGCGCCTCCGTACTCATATCCGTGGCCAGCACCTGCGCCAGTGGGCGTTCGCTGGCCAGCGCCAGTGCGATGGCCCCGCTGCCGGTGCCCAGGTCTGCCACCTGCAGAGGGCGGTCGGCCGGCAGGCGTTCCAGCGCCAGCTCGACCAGCCGTTCGGTTTCCGGCCGGGGAATCAGCGTGGCAGGGCTGACCGCCAGGTCCAGCGTCCAGAACCCACGCCGTCCCAGCAGGTACGCCACCGGCTCCCCCTGGATCCGGCGCTGCAGCAACTGCGCGAACGCCGCCTCGGTCGCCGGCTCCACCGCATCGGTGGCGTGGGCGAACAACCAGCCGCGCTCCCGGCCCAGCACGTGCAGCAGCAACAGCTCGGCCTCGTGACGGCCCTCCACGCCCGGCAGCTGCCCGGCGGCGTCGGCCAGCAGCTGGCGGATCTCACGGTGTGGCGCGACAGTCATGGCAGGCCCGTAACGGTGGGCCGCGCAGTGTAGGTCAGGTTGCCCCATTGTTCAGCCGCCCACGCCCCTCCATTTACGGCATCTATCATGGTCATCGCCTGACTTGAGACTCAAGTCATTGAATTGAAAGATATCCACCCCCATTTTGGTGACTGACGGTAGAGGCACCTGAACCACCTACGATAGATGACATCTATCGAAATGTGATGAATCAATTGATTTCACTAATCGATCGAGGCCCGGTAGTCTTTACCCATCGCTTCACCCCGCCCTTCATCCAAGAGGAACATCGATGTCGCTCATCAACACCCAGATCCAGTCGTTCGAAGCCAATGCCTACCAGAACGGCGAATTCATCAAGGTTTCCGACGCCAGCCTGAAGGGCCAGTGGTCCGTGCTGATCTTCATGCCGGCTGCCTTCACCTTCAACTGCCCGACCGAAATCGAAGACGCCGCTGACCACTACGCCGAGTTCAAGAAGGCCGGTGCCGAGGTCTACATCGTCACCACCGATACCCACTTCTCGCACAAGGTGTGGCACGAAACCTCGCCGGCCGTCGGCAAGGCCCAGTTCCCGTTGGTTGGCGACCCGACCCACAAGCTGACCCGCGCCTTCGGCGTGCACATTGAAGAAGAAGGCCTGGCCCTGCGCGGCACCTTCATCATCAACCCGGAAGGCGTGATCAAGACCCTGGAAATCCATTCCAACGAGATCGCCCGTGACGTCTCCGAAACCCTGCGCAAGCTGAAGGCTGCCCAGTTCACCGCCGCCAACCCGAACCAGGTGTGCCCGGCCAAGTGGAAGGAAGGCGAAAAGACCTTGACCCCGTCGCTGGACCTGGTCGGCAAGATCTAAGCAGCTCTACATCACCATTCCCGTTTCGACGGGAATGGGGGTGAACCCAAGTGGGTGCCCACCGCGCCCCCTTCGGTTCACCCCCATGTCGCGCTGATGCACCCGTGGGGCGCGTCAACGCTGTCCGCTTGCCTGAATCAAGGAGTTTTTCGATGTTGGATGCCAACCTCCAGTCCCAGCTGAAGACCTACCTGGAACGCGTCACCCGCCCGATCCAGATCACGGCGCACGCGGATGACAGCGCCAAGTCGCAGGAAATGCTCGAACTGCTCGAAACGCTGACCACGCTGTCCTCGCAGATCAGCCTGGAGGTGCGTCGCGACAGTGGCGAGCGGACCCCGTCGTTCGCGCTCGGCACCCCGGGCCAGGACATCCACCTGGCCTTTGCCGGCCTGCCCATGGGCCACGAGTTCACCTCGCTGGTGCTGGCCCTGCTGCAGGTGGGCGGGCATCCGTCCAAGGCCACCGCCGAGCTGATCGAGCAGGTGCGCAACCTGGACGGCGACTACCGCTTTGAAACCTATTTCTCGCTGTCGTGCCAGAACTGCCCGGACGTGGTCCAGGCGTTGAACCTGGCCGCGGTGCTGAACCCGCGCATCCAGCACGTGGCGATTGACGGCGGCCTGTTCCCGGCCGAGGTGGAAGCGCGCCAGATCATGTCCGTGCCCACCATCTACCTCAACGGTGAAGTGTTCGACCAGGGCCGCATGACGCTGGAGCAGATCGTGGCCAAGCTCGACACCGGCGCGGCCAAGCGTGACGCTGAAAAGATCGCGACCAAGGCCCCGTTCGACGTGCTGGTGGTGGGCGGTGGTCCGGCCGGCGCAGCGGCGGCGATCTACGCCGCGCGCAAGGGCATCCGTACCGGTGTGGCGGCCGAGCGCTTCGGCGGCCAGGTGCTGGACACCAGGCGATCGAGAACTTCATTTCGGTCAAGGAAACCGAAGGCCCGAAGTTGGCGACCGCGCTGGAACAGCACGTGCGTGAGTACGAGGTCGACATCATGAATCTGCAGCGCGCCACCGCGCTGGTGCCGGCCGGCGATGACGGCCTGGTCGAGATCAAGCTCGAAAATGGTGCTTCGCTGAAGTCGCGCTCGGTGATTCTGTCCACCGGCGCACGCTGGCGGCAGATGAACGTGCCCGGCGAAGACCAGTACCGCAACAAGGGCGTGGCCTACTGCCCGCACTGCGACGGTCCGCTGTTCAAGGGCAAGCGCGTAGCGGTGATCGGCGGCGGCAATTCCGGCGTTGAAGCGGCCATCGACCTGGCCGGCATCGTGGCCCATGTCACCCTGCTGGAATTCGACGACAAACTGCGCGCCGATGAAGTGCTGCAGAAGAAGCTGCGCAGCCTCGGCAATGTCACCATCATCACCAGCGCGCTCACCCAGGAAGTGCTGGGCGACGGGCAGAAGGTAACCGGGCTGGTCTACCAGGACCGGGTGGGAGGCGACGCGCACCGGGTCGAGCTGGAAGGCATCTTCGTGCAGATCGGCCTGTTGCCGAACACCGAATGGCTGAAGGACAGCGTGGCGCTTTCGCCACGCGGCGAGATCCTCATTGACGACCGCGGCCAGACCAATGTGCCCGGCGTGTTCGCCGCGGGTGATTGCACTACCGTACCCTATAAGCAGATCATCATCGCGATGGGGGCCGGCTCCACGGCGGCACTGAGCGCGTTCGATCATCTGATCCGTACGTCGGTTCCCAAGAGCAGCGGCGCTGTCGCCGAAGCTGCCTGAAACGACAGGTTCCCGGTCCGCCGGGAACCTTTTTCCATTACTGGGTACTCCACGCCCTCGCCCGGTCATTGTCTGGAGTTACAAGAAAATGAACCTGCGTGATCTGAAGTATCTGGTGGCCCTGGCCGACCACAAGCATTACGGCAAGGCCGCCGCCGTCTGTCACGTCAGCCAGCCCACGCTGTCCACACAGCTGCGCAAGCTGGAGGACGAGCTCGGCGTACCGCTGGTGGAACGGGGCTCGCGCAAGGTGATGCTGACCCACGCCGGTACCGAGGCCGCTGTTCGCGCCCGGATCATCGTGGCGGAGATCGAGGAACTGAAGGAAGCCGCCCGCCGCGCCCGCGACCCGGAAGCCGGCAGCATCCGGCTGGGCATCTTCCCTACCCTGGGCCCGTACCTGCTGCCGCACGTGATTCCCGGCATCCGCAAGCGCTATCCGCATCTGGAACTGCTGCTGGTGGAAGAAAAAAGCGACGAACTGCTGAACCGTCTGCGCGACGGCCGCCTGGACGCGGCGCTGCTGGCGCTGCCGGTGGACGACGATGCGCTGCACGCGGAATTCCTGTTCGAAGAACCGTTCCTGCTGGCCGTCTCAAGCAAGCACCCATTGGCCGGGCAGGAGCATCTGGATGCGCGCGAGCTGTCCACCCAGCGCCTGCTGCTGCTGGAAGACGGCCACTGCCTGCGCGACCAGGCGTTGGCGGTGTGCCGCATGTTCGGGGCCAATGAAAAATCCGAGTTCCGCGCCACCAGCCTGGAAACGCTGCGTCAGATGGTCGCGGCCGATGTGGGCATCACCCTGCTGCCGACCCTGGCAATCAAGCCGCCGGTGCCGCGTTCGGACAGTATTCACCTGCTCGACTTCCGTGGCCCTGGAAGCCCGACGCGGCGGGTCGGCATGGTCTGGCGACGCAGCTCGGCGATGACCGACTTCCTCACCCAGCTGGCCCGGCAGTTCAAGCAATTGCCTCCTGAACTGCTGTCACTGGACGACAGCGACCGCCCGCAGGTCGCGGCCGAGGCGGCGGTTTCGGCGAACTGAACCGGCTCCATCGGGCGGCCCTGTCCCCCGGTCGCATCCGATCCCGTTACATCGCACAATAGAACCGGGCGGTGCCAGCAGGCACCGCCTTTTGCTTGTGTCTTTTTACTTCACCCAGGAGCGTCACATGTCCAATTCCAGCGGCCTGCCGCCATCCATCACCGTGTCCAGCCATGACATGGACCGCCTCGACGCCATGCTCGAGTCGCCCGCTGTCGGCCAGTCACCCGCCGGCGTGGCGCTGGCCCAGGAACTCAACCGCGCGACCGTTGTGGCGCCGGACCAGATGCCACCGGGCATCGTCATGATGCATTCGCGCGTGGAATGCGAAGATGAGCTGCACGGCGACAAGCACGTGCTGACGCTGGTCTATCCCCGCGAAGCCAACGTCGACGAAGGCAAGGTCTCGATCCTTGCGCCGGTCGGCACCGCCTTGCTGGGTCTGGCCGTGGGCCAGTCCATGGACTGGGATGCACCGGGTGGGCGCAAGCTGCGCCTGCGGGTGACCGCGGTCCACAATGCCACCCCGAACTGAGTGCGCGGCGGGGAGCGTCGGTCGCGCATCGCGCCGCCCCCATCGCCATGATCCACGTCTTCGAACCAGGAGTTTCCATGAGCACCGCAACGCCTTCCAAACTTGCCCAGCTGCGTGACCTGTCCGTGGTGGTTGCCGATACCGGTGACTACGACGCCATCAAGCGCCTCAAGCCGGTCGACTGCACGACCAACCCGACCCTGGTGAAGAAGGCGCTGGACCTGCCAGTGTATGCGGAGCTGATTGAACGCGAACTGGCCTGGGGCCGTGAGCAGAGCGGCGAGCGCGAAGCCATCGTGCATGCCGTGGCCGACCGCCTGACGGTGGGCGTGGGCACGCTGCTGAGCACGCTGGTGCCGGGCCGTGTTTCCACTGAAGTCGATGCCGACCAGGCCCACAATGTGGACGCTACGGTAACCAAGGCGCGCCAGTTCATTGCCATGTACGAAGCGGCCGGCGTGCCGCGCAGCAAGGTGCTGATCAAGATCGCGGCGACCTGGGAAGGCGTGGAAGCCGCACGCCAGCTGCAGGCCGAGGGTATCGACTGCAACCTGACCCTGATCTTCAACCCGACCCAGGCCCTGGCCTGCAGCGAAGCCGGTGCGTTCCTGATCTCGCCGTTCGTGGGCCGGATCCTGGACTGGTACGTGGCCAACGGCCAGAGCCCAGCCAGCATCGACGAAGACCCGGGCGTGGTGTTCGTGCGCGGCGTATATGCCGAGTTCAAGCGCCGCGGCTCGCCGACGGTGGTGATGGGTGCCTCGTTCCGTTCAACCGCGCAGATCGAAGCACTGGCCGGCTGCGATCGCCTGACCATTTCGCCGGACCTGCTGGAAAAGCTGGACGCCGACCACGGCGAAATGCCGCGCAAGCTGTCGCCGTCTGCGGCGGACGGTGCTGCTGTGACCCCGATTGATGCCGAGCGCTTTGCTGCCGACCTGGCCGCCGATCCGATGGCCACCGAGAAGCTGGCGACGGGTATTGAAGCGTTCGCGAAGGATCTGGAAGCGCTGCGGAACACGATTCGCGAGCGGTTGTAAGTTTTCTGCGAACGGCGGCGTTTCTGGTTTTCCGTGCGGGGAGGCCCACAGGCAGCCCCGCTCCGGGACACGCCGCAAGTACGTCCATGTAGGCTACTCCACGGCATCCATGCCGTGGAGTGTCCCTCCGGGGGCTACCTGTGGGCCTCCCCCGATGGATCGCGCGATGCGGCCAGCAAAAGCTAATCCGCGCACGATGCCGGTAGCGTCGGTCGACAGACCACGGCAGTGAAACAATCAACGTCCGGTAACGAATGACCCCAGATCGACATGCCGTTGATTTGGCATTTCCCGTGGCCACCGACACGCTGTCTGGGGCGTGCCGGGGTGGGTTTGCGGGACCGTAGAAAACATGGATGTTTTCTACGAGCCCCCATGGATGGGTTTACGGCGTGTCCCGCAA
>JAEXNZ010000363.1 GCA_023439425.1 Pseudomonadota bacterium | reverse complement strand
CATCGCCCGCGAGCTGAACTACAAGGTGGACAAGAACGCCTCCAGCCTGCGCCTGCGAAATGCGGGCACGCTGGCGCTGCTGTTCTTCGAAGACCCCACCAACGACGATTCGCTGATCAACCCGTTCTTCCACGCCATGCTGGGGTCCATCACCCGGGCCTGCGCGCTGCGCGGTAACGACCTGCTGGTGTCGTTCCAGCAGCTGTCCACCGACTGGCAGGCGGATTACGAGGACAGCAACAAGGCCGACGGCATCATCCTGCTGGGCTATGGCGACTACCACGAGTCGCGCGAGCGCCTGCAGCGGCTGGTGGAGCAAGGCACCCACTTCGTGCGCTGGGGCGCTGCCCTGCCGGACCAGCCGGGGGTGTCGATCGGCTGTGACAACTTCCAGGGCGGACATGACATCACCGCGCACCTGCTGGACCAGGGCTGCCGACGGATTGCCTTTATTGGCCATGCGTCCAGCCATTATCCGGAGTTCGAGGAGCGCCATCGTGGGTACGTGGCGGCGATGACGGCGTGTGGTGTGGCTGCTGTGCCTGCGCTTCAGCGGGATGCGATTACCACCGAGCAGTCGGGGTATGAAGCGTGTCAGGCGTTGTTGGCCAGCGGGGAGAAGTTTGATGCGCTGTTTGGTGCGAGTGACCTGATCGCCATCGGGGCGATGCGGGCGCTGCGCGAGGCCGGGCTGCGGGTGCCGCAGGATGTGGCGTTGGTGGGGTTTGATGATATTCCGCTGGCGGCGTCGGTATCGCCGACGCTTTCTACCGTGCAGCAGGATACGAAGCAGGCCGGGCAGTTGCTGGTGGAGAAGCTGCTGGCGCTGATCCAGGGTGAGAAGGTGGAAAGCCAGACGATTCCGGTGAAGCTGGTGGTTCGGGAGTCGTCGTTGGCTGGGCGGTGACGCGCCGTACCGACCAACGGTCGGTACCTACCGGGATTCGTCACGATCGATTCGCCCCATGACCGTTGAACGTTCCGGTAGCCCACGACCGTTGGTCGTGGGCCGGATAATTCACCGCAGCACCGGCTCTACATCCACGATATCCACGCCGGCGAGGCGGCCCAGCCACTGGTCAAACCACGGCTTGTGCGAGGCACCCACCACAGACAGCACACGCGCACCCGGGCGCTCGCGGAAGGTCTGGGCCACGTTAGCGACCATGCGCAGGTTGCGGATCTCCCAGCCATTCACCCACTTCTGCGGTGACTGCAGCGGCGAATGCGCCTTCAAAGCGGCGGACACATTGACCTCGGCGAGGGTGTTCAGGCGCTCGGGATCATTGAGGTAGCGGTACAGCGGCAACAGGTCCTTGCCCTTGGCCATCTCGTCTTCTTCGGCGATGTGCTTGTCCAGCTCGGCACTGCCGGTCTTCCACGCCGCTTCCATCTCACGTGCGAAGGCCTTGCGGTCGGGCAGCGTGAGGTTGTCGCCGGTGTGGTCGTCCACCGGGTAGACCCGCGCGTGACCCAGGCGGGCGGCCAGCTGCGACGCTATCTGGTAGCTCTCGCTCTGGCGGGTGGCGATGCCTTCCAGCATTGTCACCAATGCGGGGGTGAGGCCGTCGCCTGGCTGGCGTTCGCTGGCGGGCAGCTGCAGCCACTGCACATAGGCCGAGGGGCGGTCATTGGCAGCCAGGAACCAGGCGGCCAGTTGGCGGCGCTGGGCGGGTGTGGGCTTGGCCGGCCAATCCGCCAGCGTGGCGTTCACCCGTTCCAGTGCGGCGGGTATCTGCAGGCCGGTGGCGGTGCGGGCATCGTCGGTATCGGCGCAGTAGTCGTCGCCATACACCGTTGGGTGGCGGGCAGCCAGATCACACTGTTCGCCGTCGATGTTCTCGATGGTGATGATGTCGGGCTTGTAGGCGGCCAGGCGGGCCAGCAGCGGTTCCAGCGCGCCGGGCTGGATGCCGCCCTTTATCTCGCTGAGGTGAACGCTGCCGAGCACCAGCACCTGGGTGCGCGGGCCGGTCATCTCGCGGTCGAGGGTGGTCAGGTCGACCGGGGTGGCGGCAACCGCCGGAAGTGCGACGGCCATCGCCATGGTCAGCCAAGCGTTGCGTACCTGCATGCCCTGCCCTCTTCTTTCCGTGGAGGCATGCAGTGTGGTGTGGCCAGGAACGCCTGGGCGCGTGGCGTTGGTCACGGTGCCTGTCGTGGGGTATCTAAACCCTACGGACGGAAGGGGTCAGCGAAGTCTTCCAGCAGGTGGCCGACGCCGTCGGGCGAAATGGTGAGTTGTAGCGGAGTGGCCGGATTGACCACCACGCCGAATCCACCCGGAATGCGTCCGAGCACCTCGATCATCCGCATCTGCCCGACGTGCGGAGCCGTCTGGCTATAGCCGCCCAAACGGCACAGGTCGGTGAACACCGCCACCCGCTTTACCCCGCCGTCGTCGAACAGCAGGGGGTCGAAACCGCTGCCGTCCGTGGTCACCAGGCTGCCGTTGAGCAGAATGACCTCCGACGCCACGAACGCCTTCATGAAGCCACCGATCGAGGTCTGCCCGTCCATGGCGGATTTGAGCAGGGTTTCAAGCGGGTTCTGCGGGGGCAGATCGGTCATGGGGCCAGTCCTGGCGTAAGCGGGAATGGCCATTGTAACGGCGGTCGGGTGAGAGGCCGGCCAAGCGTGGGCGGACCCGATGTCGCCCGGATCGGGACCGCCTGGGCCGGCCGTTGGCCGGCCCAAGGGGTGTCAAATCAACGCGCCAACCGCTCGGTCCGCGCCTTCTGGTCGGCCATGGCCTTGTCCAGTTCGGCCTGCAGGGCCTTCTGCTTCACCGGGGCGTCCAGCAGGTACACCTTCACGCCGTGGGCGGGTACTTCGGCCTTCAGGCTGCCGGTCACCTTGATGCTGCCGCTGCCCAGCGCGTCGCGCCAGGTGCCAGGCTGCAGGTAGCGGCTCACCTCGAACGTGCTCGAGGCGTCGCCCTTGTTCAGCAGCACCAGCGCGGTCTGCGCGGTGTCGCCGTGCTGCAGCACGCGGTAGAACACGGCCTGGTCGCCCTGCAGGCGCTCGGTGACCTGCAGGCCACGCTGCAGCGCCGGGGTGTTCTGGCGCAGCAGGGAGATGCGCTGCAGCGGCCCGAAGATGGGGCTCTGCGGCGCGGCATCCACCCGCTCCTGGCCGAAGTAGGCACGGTTGCCGGCGTGTTCGGCGCGGCTGCGCATGAAGCCGGTTTCCGAGCCGTAGTACAGCACCGGAATGCCGCGCGCGGTGAACAGCCAGTTATGCGCGTCGATGAAACCAGCATCGCTGGCGTCCAGGCGGGCCATGTCGTGGTTGTCGTAGAAGCTCATCAGCTCGTACGGATTGGCGTACGGGCCGCCGAGCAGGTGCAGCGGCTCGGCCAGGGTTTCGAACCCCTTCTGTTCCTTACCGAACACGCTGGACAGCGCGCCGCGCAGCGGGAAGTCGAGCACGCTCACGTTGGCGTTGTTCGGCCAGGTGTGCTCGGCAATGGTGGCGGCGTTGTAGTCGAACGCCTCGCCGAACATGAACATGCCCGGATGCTCAGCGCGGATGCGCTTCACGAACTCGTTCCACCACGGGTGCGGCAGCCAGCCGATGGTGTCGATGCGCAGCGCGTCCACGCCCTGCGCGGTCCACTGTAGGTAGGCACCGACCAGATAATCCATCACCGCCGGATTGTTCTGGTTGAAGTCGCCCAGTTCGGCCAGGTTGCCATCGAAGATGGAACCTTTGTCGGCGTCCACTGGACCGATGTTGTTGTAGAACGCGTGCAGCGGGTTGTGCTTCGGGTCCAGCTGCTGCGGCGGCAGGTTCTGGTGGTCGGCAATCAGCTTGCCGTCCTTGTCGAAAATCTGCCCGAACTGCGGCTGCTTGACCGGCATGCTCCAGGCCGGTGAGCCGTGGTTGCCGACGATGTCCAGCACCACTTTCAGCTGGGCATCGTGCAGACCGCGGGTGAGCCCGGCGAAATCCAGGTCGGCGCTGGGCAGATGTTCGTCCAGCTTGTAGAAGTTCACACCCCAGTAGCCGTGGTAGCCGGTCTTGCCGCGATCGGTCAGCGTGCTGGTGCAGCTGATCGGCTTGCTGCCGGTGAACGCTTCATCCGGGTTGTCGATGATGGGGGTGATCCACACCGCACCAAAACCCAGCTTGCGGATGTACTCGGCGTTGTTGAGCACGCCCTTGAAGTCACCGCCGAGGTAGCCGATGTTGCCGTCCACCTTGTCCGGGCACGGCACCGGAATGTCAAAGGTGCGGTGCTTGCCACCCTGGTCGCGATGATCGTTGGACGGGTCACCGTTGACGAAGCGGTCGGTGACCACGAAGTACACCGCATCGCTGGCGAACGGCTCCAGCGTGCCCACGTATTCCGGGCGCGGCGCAGCCTGCGCGGCGGCGGCAATCAAAGCCAGCGAAACACCCAGCGACAACCTGGCAAACGAACGCATCACGCACCCTCCTGATGGGCCGGCACGCGCAGCACGCACAGCCCGGCAACGAACAGACTCACTCCCCCCAGCACCAGCACGTGCATGGGATTTCCGCCCAGCCACGCGCGCAGCGCGAAGCCCAGCGCGCTGGCGGCAACCAGCTGCGGAATGACGATGAAGAAATTGAACAGGCCCATGTAGATGCCCATCTTCGCCGCCGGCACACTGTCAGACAGCAGCGCATACGGCAGCGACAGGATCGAGGCCCAGGCAAAGCCGACGCCGACCATGGACAGCAGCAGCCAGGTGGGATCCTTGATGAACATCAGCGAGATCAGGCCGAGGCCACCCAGCCACAGGTTGACCAGGTGGCTCCAGCGCAGGCCCAGCGCGCGCACCATCAGTGGAATCAGCAATGCGGCCAGCGCGGCGAAACCGTTGTAGGCACCGAACAGCACGCCCACCCAGTTCGCGCCTTCGTTGTAGGCGGCCGATGCAGGATCGGCGGAACCGAAATGCGTGCCGGCCACGGCGGACGTGGTGTAGATCCACATCGCAAAGAGCGCGAACCACGAGAAGAACTGCACCCACGCCAGCCGCCGCATGGTCGAGGGCATGCTGCGCAGGTCGTCGACGATGGTGGCCAGCATGTGCGGGCCCGGCACCAGCCGCGCCACGCCGAGCAGCACGCCATACGCGGCGCACAGGCCGGCCAGCACGTACAGCATCTTGTCGCCCTGCTTCCAGGCGATGGCCGCAGCCAGCGCCACGCCCAGTGCGATCCAGCCGCCAATCTGTGCCAGCGGCGGCGGCCCGGCCAGCGGCGCACTCTGGTGCGCGACCGGTGGCTCGGCGTCATCGAAGGCGGCCAGTTCGGCCGGCGAATATTCGCGGGTGCTGAACACGGTCCAGGCAATCGCCGACAGCAGCACCGCCGCGCCGAAGTAGAACGCATAGCGCACGGTCGGCGGCACTTCGCCGGGGGCGGCGGTGTTGGCCACGCCGAAGTGGGCCAGGATGAAAGGCAGGAAGCTGGCGACAATCGCACCGACGCCGATGAAGAAGCTCTGCATCGCGTAGCCGGTGGGACGCTGACGTGGGGCCAGCTTGTCACCGACAAAGGCGCGGAACGGCTCCATCGACACGTTGATGCTGGCATCCAGCACCCACAGCGTGCCGGCTGCGATCCACAGCGTGGGCGAATTCGGCATCACCAGCAGCGCCAGCGTGGTGAACACCGCGCCGAACATGAAGTACGGACGACGGCGGCCCCAGCGGGTCCAGGTGCGGTCGGACAGATAGCCGATCACCGGCTGCACCAGCAGGCCGGTCAGCGGCGCGGCAATCCACAGCCCGGGCACGGCGTCCATCGGCGCGCCGAGGGTTTCGAAGATGCGGCTGGCGTTGGCGTTCTGCAGGGCAAACCCGAACTGGATGCCCATGAAGCCAAAGCACATGTTCCAGATCTGCCAGAACGACAGCGACGGCTTGGACGGCCGCGTCACTTCGCAGCCTCCACCGCCGGCACCGGCGACAGCAGCAATGCACTGACCTTGGCGCTGTTGAGCACGCCGTCGCGCCCGCCCTTGCCGCCGTTGTACTGAGCGAAGTGCTCCAGCACGCTCATGTTGAAGCCCTGTTCCAGGCTGAAGCGGCAATTGCCCTTGGGCACGTCGAACTCGGCGGCGGTGGAATCCTGCTGGCCGACGCTGTGCGCCATCACCACGGTGGCACGCTGCACCGGCTTGCCGGCGCAGCTCACCACCAGCTGCTTCACCGCGGCGGTGACACCGGTGTTGATCGGGCCGTTGGGATTGTCATAGCGCAGGCGCACGCGCACACGGGTGGGCGCGGTGGCGTTCCAGCTCCACTTGCTGGCCCCGGCCAGGCGCTGCTGTGGGCCCAGGCAGGTCATCGGACTGTGCAGCGATTCCAGCTGCGGGCCGCGCTGGGTGAGGCTGAGGCAGTGCTGCAGGCCGTCCTCGCGTACGGTCAGCGCGCCTTGGGCGGTGGTGGCCTTGCCGTCCAGCCACAGCACATGCCCGGCGGGGACGGTGACGCTCCAGCCCTTGCCACGCTTCTCGGCCTTGGGTGCCGCCGGCGTGGCCGGTGCGAAGCCATCAGTGGGCGCATTGGCCAGCAGCGCCGGCGCGGTGACCGGTGCCGGGCCGGGCACGGCCTTGAGCTGCACGGTCACCACGTTGCCCTTGCGGGTGGTCTTGTCGGCCACCAGCAGCGCGCCGTCCAGCTTGCGCGGACGCTTGAGCACGTAGCGGGTGCGCCCGTCGTTCAGTTCAATGCTCTTGGCCTTGCCGAACAGCTGCGGCACCAGCGCCACCGGCAGCTTGGGCGCGACCTTGCCGTCGGCTTCCACGCCGAATACGCCTTCCAGCACCATCGACAGGTAACCGGCCACCGACCACAGCTGGCGCGGCGAATTCACCACCGGGCCGCTGAGCGCGCCCTCGTCGACATGCACGGCCAGGCGGCGCATCTCGAAGTTTTCCATGTTGGAACCGGCCAGTGCGCTGCCGCGCATCAGCGATTCAATCTCGCGCTGGATGCGCGCCACGTCGTCCACATGCCGCGCCGCGCGCAGCGAATAGGCGCTGACGAACGGCCACACCGCACGGTTGTGGTAGATCGGCTGCTGCGCTTCCTGCGGCCACACCACCGGGCTACCGCCCTCCACCGCCGGGTAGTTGGCCATGGCGCGGCGCGCGCGTTCCTGCGGGAACACGTCGGCCAGTACGCCCAGCGAGATCGCCAACAGGTCGTACTTGGCGTAGTCCACCGGGTGGGCGGCTTCGCCGATGTAGCTCATGTACTGGCCGGCATCCTCGCGCCAGAAGCGCGCGTCGATCTGTGCGGCCAGCGCCGTGGCCCACTTCGCGTAGTCCTCGGCGCGCGCGTCGCCATGCTGGCGGGCCAGTTTCTCGGCCAGGCGCAGTGCCTGGTAATGCAGCACGTTGGTGGACAGCGAATAGCTTTCGCCGATGAAACGCACGTCCTTGCGGGTCCAGTCCGGATAGGTCTGCTCGCGCCAGTCGAGGAACGAGGTCTCGCCCTTGTACAGGCCCATGCGCTCGTCGAAGACCATTGCGCGGTCCTGCGCCAGCGTGCCCTGCAGTGCCTGCCAGGTCTGATCGGCAAAGGCGGTGTCATCGAGCAGGTGGCGCGCGGCCAGGAACCACACCACGCGGTCGCTGCTGATCGGCCAGCTGCCACCGGAGCCGGTGTCCTGGGCCACGAACAGGCCGGGTGTACGGCCGTCGCGAGCCTTGGACAGCTTGAACTGCAGCGACTGGCGGGTGCGCTGCGGGTCGAGACGGGCCAGCGCGAGGTCGGCAGCGAAGCTGACGTCGCGGGTCCACACATAGGGCCAGCGCTCGCCGGTCTGGAAGCAGTCGCACGGCACCGGCTTGCCGAAGTTGAAGGACGGGTCGCGGATCGCATCCACGCGGTCTGCGTCCATCTCCTGCTGGGCCAGCGCGAACAGGGCGTCGAACATCACGCTGCCGGTCTGGCTGCGCATCGGCTGGGCGGCAATCGCCACCGGCTTGCCGTCGGCGGTCAGGGTGAAGCTGCCATCGGCAGCGGTGGCGGCACGCGCGGTGCGGCCATCGAAGGTGAGGTCTTCCGCCGCAGCGGTGGACATCAGCGCCGCCCCGAGGGCAGCGGTCAGGCAGATCTTCTTCAGCATTGAAAGCGGCGGACCGGCTTGCGCCCGTCGGCCTCCCTCCCTTATTG
>JAEXNZ010000250.1 GCA_023439425.1 Pseudomonadota bacterium | reverse complement strand
CCTGCCCGGGGGGGCCGCGCCGCCCCCCCCCCCCCCCCCCCCCCCCCCCCCCCCCCCCGGCTCTACGTTCGCCCAGCCACCGTCCGTTTCCCCAACCAGGATCCCATTGCCCCGCCCCCCGATCAGGTCGCTTCCGCTTCCGTCTCCAGCCGTCCGATAACATCCGCCAGCGGGGCCGGACGGCCCAACAGGAAGCCCTGCACCTGGTCGCAGCCGTGTGCGGCCAGCCACTGCTGCTGGCCGGGCGTTTCCACACCCTCGGCGATGATGGTCAGGCCCATGCTGTGGCCCAGCGACAGCAGCGCGCGACAGATCGAGGCATTGCGTGGGTTGATCTCCACATCCGCGACAAAGCTGCGATCAATCTTCAGGATGTCCAGCGGCAGGTGCTGCAGGTAGGACATGTTCGAATAGCCGGTGCCGAAGTCGTCCAGCGAAATGCAGATACCCTGCTCGTGCAGGCGCTGCATGGTCTGCTTGGCCTGCGCCGGTTTGCGCATCAGGCTGCTTTCAGTCAGCTCCACGTGCAGCGCGCCGCGGGCCAGGTTGAACTCCTGGCAGGCGCGGGTGAACTCGGCCACCAGGTCGCTGTTGAAGAACTGCACCGCCGACACGTTCACCGCAATCGGCAGGTCCCAGCCGGCATCCACCAGCTGGCGCTGCGCACGCGCCGCCTCGCGGATCACCCAGCGGCCCAGCGCCAGGATCAGACCGGTGTCCTCGCACAGCTGGATGAACTCACCCGGCGGAATGAAGCTGCCATCCGCCTGCGGCCAACGCAGCAACGCTTCCAGCGACGCCGGCGTGCCATCGGCGGCATGGCAGATCGGCTGGAAATACAGCTGGAACTCGCTGTCGATGGCGGTGTGGATGCGCCCGGCCAACCGCAACCGCTCAGCCAGCCGCGAGCTCACCGTGCTGTCGTACCACGCAATCACGCTGCCTTCGTCACGCGCGGCGTGCGCGGCCTGCGCGGCCATGCCGATCACCTGCTCGGCGCTGATCACATCGCCTTCGAACTTCACCGCCACGCCAATGCGCGGCTCGAACTGGTGCAGCCAGTCCTGTCCGCGCACCGGCTCGGACACGGTCTGCACCAGCGTGTCCAGCGCGCTCTGCCGCTCGTGGTCGTCGCGGATGGCGAAGATGAAATCTTCCGCCGGCTGGAACGCCAGCAGACCGTAGCGCGTGCCCAGCCCGCCCAGCCGCTTGGCCATCGCCTGCAGCACCACGTCGCCCACTTCGCGACCGAGGGTGTCCGCGACCAGCTGCAGGCCACGGAACTGCACATAGGCAATCGTGTAGCTGCCACCTTCTTCATCCAACTGCGCCGCCAAAGCACGCGTGTTGAGCAGGCCGGTGGCCACGTTGTGGGTGGCGTGGTACGCCAGGTCGCGCTCATACGCCAGGCGCTCGCTGACGTCCTCGGCCAGCACCAGGCACGCATGCCGCCCATCGAAGTCCAGCCGCGCCAGATGCGCGCGTACCTCGAACACGGTGCCGTCCTTGCGCCGGTGCAGGCGCACCTGTGCATCGTGGGTCTCGCCCGGGCCGGCGTTGGCAATGGCCTGGCGGATTTCGTCCCAGCCTTCGCGCGGGCGGATGTCGAGGATGCTCATCGAGAGGAATTCTTCGCGGCTGTAGCCGTATTGCTGCACTGCCGCTTCGTTGACTTCCAGGAAGCGCAGCGTGTCCGGGTCGAACACCCAGAACGGGGCCGGGTTGCGGTCGAACAGCAGGCGGAACTGGCGCTCGGCCTGCTGCGCGCGGGCCAGGATCTCAATGCGGTCGCTGACATCGTAGAGCGCACCGATCATGCGCCGTTCGCCCTCGGCCACGCCAACCTGCTGTCCTCGCGCGGACAGCCAGCGGACCTTGCCACCGGGCAACACCAGCCGGAACATCTCATCCAGCACGCCGTTGTTGGCGAAGGCGACGTGGAACGCGTCCTGCAGCCGCTGTGCATCCTCGCGGTGCACGCGGTTGAAGAAGTCCGCCACCGGCAGGCTGTCGATGGGAATGTTGAAGATCTGCCGCGCCATCGGTGACCAGTGCAGCAGCGAGGCGTCCTCGTCCACGGTCCAGGTGCAGATCTGCGCGATCTGGTGCGCCATGTGCAGCTCGGCATGGCCAGTGCGCAGTTCCTCGCTCATCGCATGCTGGCGGCGGGTGGCGCGGCCCAGGCTCACGTACACCAGCGCGAACGCACCCACGTACAACAGCACCAGTCCCAGCGATGCATACACATACGGCCACCACGCGGCCAGCACGTCACGGCGGCCCAGGCCGGCGTACACGCCCAGCGGGTAGTCGCCCAGCGTGGTCAGCGTGGCAATGCGCTCCACGTGATCCACCGGGCTGTATTCAATGCCCAGTGGCACCACCGCGTCGCGACCCAGCCGGTCGCGGTGCTTCAGCCCGAAGCGCTTGCCCACCGCCTCAGCGCGGTCCGGACTGCGTGCCAGCATGTAGCCGCCGCCGTCGGTGATCGAAATCACACCGTCACGGCCCACGTCCAGTCCGTTGATGATGGCCTGCAGTTCCGCGGTGTGCAGACGGCTCAGCAGCCAGCGGTTCCCACCCATGCGCAGCGCCAGCGGCAGCACCCAGCGCTGGTCGGGCATCTGCTGCGGCGGCCCCAGATACAGCTGGCTGTGCTGGCCGCGGTTGCTGTCCACCGCCCACAGCGGCAGATACAGGTCACCGCTGCCACTGGTCAGCGCGCGACCAAACTCGTCCACCACCACGATGCTTTCGAGCTCCTGGTGGCGCTGCAGCACGCCGCGGACGGACTCATCCAGCAGGTCCGGGGCCTGTGCGGGTACCCGTTCGAACAGCTGTGCGCCATCGGCGGCAATGCCGCGCATGGCGCGCTCGAGGTTGCGCAGTTCCAGCCGCAGCAGGCGCTGGGTGCCGGCAGAAATGGCCGTGCTCTGCCGCTGCGCGGCTTCGTGGCGGCGCTGGTAGTCGTTGGCCAGCATGATCGACAGGCCCACAGCCAGCAGCACGCCCAGGCCGACGCCCAGCCATACCAAGGTCCGCAAGGGACGCGCCAAGGCGCGATTCATCGCGGGCATTGCCTGACACTCCCCCACGCAGCTGACGACATGAAAACACTTCCTGAGTCCTGCAGACGAGAGCGGCCAATGTCTCAATTTCTTGATGCGGGTCTGGCCGATTCCCCGTCGGCCAACCCTTGGCACGCCTGTACCGGCCCAGCATGCACCAGCCCGGGGCGCGCGGGAAGGTCTGTGACCGTATTCACATAACTGGCGTCAACACAAACGGCTGCAGCTCCCGCCAGACAAGGGCAGTTGCGGGCGCAACCACAGGTTTAGACTTGGTGGTTTCCCGTTGCCTGAGAAGTTGCATGTCCAAGCTGCGCCGCCCCACCCTGATGCTTGCCATTGCCGCCAGCCTGTCGCTGGGCTTGGCCGCCTGCGACCGCGAGGCCGCTCCCTCCGCTGCGGCACCGGCCGACAGCGCGCCAGCCACCCCGACCGCGCCCAAGGCCCAGCTGGGCAGCTTCGGCTTCGATGCCGCCGGCATGGACCGCAGCATCGCCGCTGGCGATGACTTCTTCGGCTTCGCCAACGGCACCTGGGTGAAGAACACCGAGATTCCGGCCGACCGCTCCAGCTTCGGCAGCTTCAATGTCATTTCCGAGAAAACTCTGGCCGACACCCGCGCCATTCTTGAAGGCGCTGCCGGTGACGCCAAGGCCAGCGGCGAAACCAAGCTGATCGGCGACTACTACGCCGCCTTCATGGACGAAGCCGGGATCGAATCGCGTGGCATGGCCCCGGTGAAACCGGAGCTCGATGCGATTGCCGGCATCGCCGACAAGGCCGCACTGGCGTCGACCCTGGGCGGCACGCTGCGCGCCGACGTGGACCTGCTCAACGCCACCAACTTCTACACCGACCGTCTGTTCGGCACCTGGGTGTCGGTGGACCTGCTGCAGCCGGATCGCAACGCACCGTACCTGGTGCAGGGCGGGTTGGGCCTGCCCGACCGCGACTTCTACCTGCAGGGCGGACGCATGGCCGAACTGCGCAAGCAGTACCAGGCTTACATCGCGCAGGTGCTGCAACTGGCCGGCGTGGCCGACCCGGCCGGCAAGGCGCAGCGCATCCTTGCACTGGAAACCCGCATTGCGCAGGCGCACGCCACCCAGGAAGAAACCAACGACGTCGCCAAGGGGGCCAACGCCTGGACCCAGGCCGACCTGAGCGGCAAGGCTCCTGGCATGGACTGGGCCGCCTTCCTCAAGGCCGCCGGCCTGGACCAGCAGCAGGACTTCATCGTGTGGCAGCCGAAGGCCGTGGCCGGCATCTCGCGCCTGGTCGCCACCGAGCCGCTGGACGTGTGGAAGGACTACCTGACTTTCCACGCGCTGGACCGCGCCGCGCCGTACCTGCCCAAGGCCTTGGCCGACGCCCGCTTCGCCTTCCATGGCACCACTCTCAACGGCACCCCGCAGCAGAGCGAGCGCTGGAAGCGTGCGGTGGATGACAGCAACGCGGCGGTCGGCGAAGCGATCGGCAAGATTTACGTTGAGAAGCACTTCGACCCGGCCACCAAGGCGCGTGCCGATGAAATGGCGAAGAACATCATCGCCGCCTTCGCCAAGCGCATCGACGCGCTGGAATGGATGTCGCCGCAGACCAAGGCGCATGCCAAGGCCAAGGTCGCCGGCCTCACCGTGGGCATGGGCTACCCGGACAAGTGGCGCGACTACACCGGGCTGGAAGTGAAGCGCGACGACGCGCTGGGCAATGCCGAACGCGCCAGCCTGTTCGAGTACAAGCGCAACATCGCCAAGCTCGGCCAGCCGGTCGATCACAGCGAATGGGCGATGCTGCCGCAGACCATCAACGCGATGAACGTGCCGCTGGAAAACCGCCTGGTGTTCCCGGCTGCCATTCTGCAGCCGCCGTTCTTCGATGGCGCTGCGGATGACGCGGTGAACTACGGTGCAATTGGCGCGGTGATCGGCCACGAGATCAGCCACGGCTTCGACAACGCCGGCGCGCTGTTCGATGAAACCGGCAAGTTGAACAACTGGTGGACGGCCAATGACCTGAAGCAGTTCACCGCTGCCGGTGATGCGCTGTCCGCGCAGTTCAGCAGCTACGAGCCGTTCCCGGGCGTGCACGTCAACGGTCGCCTGACCCTGGGCGAGAACATCGCCGACGTGGCTGGGCTGGCCACTGCCTATGACGCGTATCAGCTGTCGCTGCAGGGCAAGCCGGGGCAGACGATTGAAGGCTTCACGCCCGACCAGCGTTTCTTCCTGGGCTTCGCACAGGCGTGGCGCAGCAAGGCGCGCGAGCAGGCGCTGCGGAATTCACTGCTGACCAACGTGCATGCACCGGGTCAGTTCCGTGCGCTGACCGTGCGCAACCTGGACGCGTGGTATCCGGCGTTCGAGGTGAAGGAAGGGCAGAAGCTGTACCTGGCCCCGGAGAAGCGGGTCAAGGTGTGGTGATGTGAGATGACCAGCATCCCGTGCGGCCACGCAGGGCGTGGCTCTACGGGGTGTTGGTCTTCAACCCCATGCGCGCATATGCGCGTGGGGCGGTGCCGTCGGTCAAGGCGCGACGGAACAATGGGGCCATGCCGGCCAGCATTTTCGCCGACGCGGCGGCCTGCATGCGCTGCAACGGCGTCCGCTCCAGCATCGCGTCAGCCCAGTCCGGCAGCAGCGCCGCGCCCGCGCCCAGAAACAGGTCACGCGAGACGCCTGCCATTGGCACCGGCAGGCGGATACCCGACAACACACCCAACACCTCACGAGAACGCGCATCAAACCGCAGCTGCGGCTGCTGCGCGGCGAAATACGCGGTGACCGCGGCCTCACTGGCCGGCACCTCCGTTGCACCGAGCGCTTCCGCCACGCGCCGGTATTCGTTGTAGTACTGGTCCGCAAATGCCGGCGACGCATCGCGGCAATAGCGCCGGTAGCCCTGCAGGAAGCCATACGCCTCGGTCACATGCACCCAGGTGAGCAAGGCCGGATCATCCGCCGCGTAGGCCTGCCCGTCCGGCGTGTGACCACGCACCTGCACATGGATGCGCTTCACCTTGGCCACCAGCGCCTCCACCTCGCCGCTGGGCGCGTAACTGGTACCCGCCACGAACGCGGTGGTGCGGCGCAGCCGCCCGACCAGGTCGCCGCGGAAGTTGGAATGGTCGTACACCCCGGCCAAGGCCAGCGGATGCAGGGTCTGCAGCATCAGCGCGCACAGCCCGCCGGCCAGCATGCCGGGAAGTTCGGCGTGCACCTGCCAGGTGGCGCTGTCCGGGCCGAACCAGCCCGGGTCGCCCACCGGGTGGTCGTAGTCGATGCCGCTTTCGCCGCGTGGGAACGCCCCGATCACCCAACGCCGGATCGACGCGGTGGCGGGGGTGGCAAGTCGGTGCAGCAGTGACGGCATGCGGGGGTCCGGAGGGGGCGAAAACGCCGCGGATCTGCGCGGTTGTGTCAATTCTGCGTGATCTGCGACAGGGGAGCCATGGCAAGCGGCGCGCTTGGGTGAAAAATTTGCGTATGCAGCACGAATGACGTGGGTTTTGCGAAACGGTGCGGGTAATTTTCATGCCGCAGTGCGGAATATTTGGGGATGGTTGCGTATTCAGAAATTGTCCCTGCGGCGTTTTGTCGCACTGCCCATTGCCAAGCGAAATGAAAGTGCTACTACTGAATGCACGCCATGTAGAGCCGGGCTTGCGCGGCTG
>JAEXNZ010000180.1 GCA_023439425.1 Pseudomonadota bacterium | reverse complement strand
GGCATATTCCCCCTTATGAGGGTGTTGTATTAGCCACCCTCCCGACCAGGGCACATCCACACTTTACTGTTGTGAAGGAGTATCTACTCTCCGTCCGCGCACCATGCCCCTCTGAAAATCGCAAAGAAATAGGCAAAAACGACGTGTTTCTTGGAATTTCGATGTCAATACAACTTGATGGCGCATCCGCCCTGATTTGGTGAGAACTGCGTTCCAGTATTGAAGAAATCAATCGACCCAGATGCCCGATTCACGTCCGCGAGGTTCCACGTCCGAACGTTGTGCACGACGCCGGACGTGCCGGGTGCGTCAATCCGCGCGCGGTGCAGCGTTGCGCCATGTATCCGAAGCCCCGCCGGGCGAGCGCCCGGCGAACGGCGCGATCGTCCTGCGCACGTAGCAATTCGTAGGTACCACGCCATGCGTGGTACACGCGCGCAGCGCGTCACAAGCGTCCGAAGCCCGCATCCACCACATTGCGATTCACCGACCGAAGTTTAGAGGTGGCCGAAGACGTGTGTCAGGCGTTCATGTCGCCGGAACGAAGAGCAGCCACGCAGGGCGTGGCTCTACGGGTTGCATGATTCCCGTAGGTACCACGCCATGCGTGGTACACGCGCGCAGCGCGTCACAAGCGTCCGAAGCCCGCATCCACCATGTTGCGATCTACGGACCAACGTTTAGAGATGACCGAAGACGTGTGTCAGGCGTTCATGACGCCGGAACGAAGAGCAGCGACGCCAGTCATTTGTCATGCGTTACCGAACGTTGAGAATTCAACGGCGTTCGTCTGTCGACCGAACCCACCAAAGCAGCCATCCGTGCCCCCGAAAGACCCACATTGGTCCCAGGCATCGGATGCCGCCATCCGTGATCCGCACTGGTCCGCTGCATCCACCGCTGCGGCACCTCAGTAATACCCCGAAAGATTCAAGAAGAACCCCTTGCTCTCATATCTCAACTCCGTCAGATCATCACTGAACTCGGTGAAGTTATACCCCGCCCCCCCCGTGAAGTTCTGCCCGCTCTGGCGCTCCACCCCCCCCCGCCAGCCCTGCTTGTCACCGCCCTCACGCACGTCCAGCCAGCGGTACTCGGCCAGCCCCTCCCACTGCGCCCACAACCGATACCGCAGCTGCAAGGCAGAGAAGTTCACCCGACTGTCCAGCCAGTCCCCGGTACCGCGCCCGGTCCGGTAATCACCCCAGCGCGCCGCCAGCTTCCCAGCCACTTCCCAGCGCTCGCCCACCTGCCGCACCGCTTCGAAAGACACGATCTGCGACTTCTGGTCATACACATTGCCGCCTTCCTGCCCCAGCGAGGCCACGTCATACAGATACGTGTACTTGCCGAACGCGGCCCAGCGGGTGTTGTCGTGCGGCCGCCAGGCGAACCCGAGGTTGGATTCCACCAGCTTGGCATCGGCCAAGGCGTTGCGCTTGTCCTGCGTATCGGCATAGTTCGCCCGCAACGCAATCCGCCAGTCCTCATTGACCTTGTAAAGCAGCCGGTTGGTGGTCACCCACTGCTCGCGATCCTCCCCGCCTTGATCGCGGCGGTACTCCAGCTTGCTGGTCCACTGCGTACTGGCGTCGGTACGCCCACCGCTCACGCTGTAAGCGCGACGATCCACGCGGCCGGTCGTGGCATCCAGCTTCCCGTCCATCACCGTGAAGCCGAGGTTCCAGCCCTGCGCGGGATAGAAGTCCATGCCGAAGGTGTTCACCAGCCCGGCGGTGTCCTCACGACGATCCTTCAGGTACTGGCTTTCATTGAACACATTGACCTGGTTGCTCAGCCGCCAACGCTGGCCCAGGGTCCAACCCGACTGCAGGCCAGTGTCGTACAGCGGATCCACCGTGGTGCTGTCGGTGCTGTAGCTGTAGTTACCGTAGAAGCTGTGCTCCGGCGTCATCCAGTACTCGGCTTCCACCTTGCCGCCGTCGCCGCGGCTGCCACTGCTCACTTCGGCACCGACACTGGAGCGGTCACCGAACAGATAGCGCGTGCCCAGCGTCACCAGGTTGTTGTCCTCATACGCACCGCCGTCGTCATCCACGGTCAGCTGGCCCACGCCATACAGCTCCCACTTCGCCCCGAAGCGCTGGCGGTAGCTGAGCGCGGCCAGGGTGCCATCCACTTCCACGCCGGCGCTCTCCTCACGCACGCGGCGCAGTTCGCCGCCCAGCTGGCCGTTGTTGCCCAGCCGCCAGTCCAGGGTCAGCTGTGACTGCTCCACCGCCACGTCGCCGCGTTCGGCGCGGCTCTGGCGGCCATACAGGCTGAGGTTGTCGGTGAAGTAGCCGAGGAACTCCGCGCCGTACTCTTCCAGCGCCAGCCCGGTGTCGGTGCGCGACACCGAGAAGCCGGCGTCCACGTCGCGCCACCACGCCCCGAAGCTCCAGTCCTGCTTCGTCCAGCCCAGCTCGCGCAGGTTGGCACGGGCCTCCACCGCACGCGCATCGCCCTTGCGCTGGCCATCCACCGGATTGCGCTGCACGAAGCTCAGGCCGCCGTTGTCGGAATAGAAGATCGGTGCGGCGGTGGCCTCGGTGCGGGTCTGCTCCAGCTTCAGGTAGGTGCCGCGTCCGGCCTGCAGGGTCAGGTCGGCCCCCATCAGGCTGTAGTCGTCGCCGCTGCGGTTTTCATCTACGTAGGTGCCGCCCACGGCCACGTGGTCACCGAACCACTGCTTGCCACGAAGACCGGCACTGACATCGTCGGTGCTGAAGCCCAACGGCACATACTCATAGTCCACCAGCAGGATCTGGTCGTAGCCATCCAGCGGGGTATCACGGGTCAGCGTGCGCACGTTCTCGCGGGTGATCTGCGACAGCGCGCGGGTCAGCAGGATGCGACCCTGGATCTCGTTCACCTCGTAGTCCACCCCCGCCTGCAGCGTGGTGCGCACTTCGGTGCGGCCGGTGGTGCGGTCGCGCACTTCCAGCACTACCTGCTCCGAGCCCGGCAGCAGGTCGGTGTGGCGCAGGTAGTACAGGCTGCCGCCGGTCCCCAGGAACTCACTGTGGCCGAGTGCGGACTGCGCTTCGGAACCGAACGCCTTCAGGTAGGAACGCGGGTCGCCCAGCGGAGTCGTGGCGCGCGAACGCCAGCTCAGCGCCGCGCCGTACAGCGAACGCACATACTGGCCGTACTCGGTACCGGTGAAGCCGGTGGCGAAGTTGCCCCACAGTGCCTGGTTCTGGTCCCAGTCCACCCGAACGTACAGCTGGCCCTGGGTGTCGACATCGCGATAGGTGGTGGAATCGTCGCCGTACACCGGGTAGTACTGGTCCGGATCCAGGCGACGGAACACGTCGCGCGCGTCCGCATCGAGGAATCCGCTGAACAGGTCCTTGAGTTCGCGGTCGTAGGTGTCAGCCTGCGCGGTGATCAGGTATTTGCCACGCAGTTTGCTCTTCAGATAGAAGGCCAGACGCCCTTCGCTGAGGAAGCTGTCATCGCGGTCCTGGTCGGCCACCAGCGGGTCCAGATTGCCGCTGGCGGTGTTCTTGGACATGGTCACGTCGGCCAGTGCGACCAGGAAGCGGTAGCTGCCGGTCACGTCCACATCCAGCGTGCGGGTCAGCGGTTCGGCATCCAGCGCTTCCACCTGCACGTTGTAGCGGTGCTGGCCGATGGGCTCGAGGAACTCAGCCGCGAACTTCTGCTCCAGGTCGACCGGGAAGCTCTGGCCGTTGATCAGCACGCGTGCATTCGGGGCCAACCCCCGACCGTAGATGCGCACGCGCGAGCCGTAGATGGGAATGTTCTGCTGGCGCAGCGCATTCTGGCCATAGATCGCGTTGGTCAGCTGCTGGTCGCGTGCGTCCTCACCGTTGAGCACCTTGCCCAGCGTCTTCTGCACGTTGTCGCGGACCTGCTGGGTGCCACGTTCGTAGTCGGTGGGCAGCACCAGCTGGAAGCGCTGGGCACTGGTTTCATCGAACGACCCATCCTTGCCGTAGGCGCGGGCGATGTATTGCAGGTCATCGCCCTCGCGCAGGTTGAGGTCGGCCGGCAGCTGCCCGTCCCACTCCGTGTTGGCGACGTAATCGACCGGCATGTCGATACGCGCCAGCGGGGTGACCAGGTCGGCATCCGATCCGCGGTACAGGGTGATTTCGATCCGCTCGATGAACGAGGCGTAGTTGTTGTAGCCGTGGAAGCGCAGCGGCTTGGTCAGGCGGCCGTTCTCGAACGGGGCCATCGAACCGGTCTGCACGTTGAGCACCGGCGCGGACAGGGCCGGATCTTCCGTCGCCCAGACCACCGCGCCATCCGGCAGCTCGGTGACGAACTGACCGCCTGGCGCGGGCACGTTCGCCCCCACCGGCGTAACCGGTGCCGGTGACGGTGCCGCCATGGGCTCCTCCTGCACCTGCAGCAGCAGCTCATTGCCCCGCTTGCAGCCATCGACTCCGCACAGCGTGGTGGGCACGTCCACCGCCTGCGGCGCGGTGGTCTGGGCCGAAGCCACCGGCAGGCCGAGTGCGAGGACGATGACCAGTGCCGTCATGAAGGGTGTCTTGTTCATGGTCATCTCCTCAGCGCTCGGCGCGGTCGGCGGGGCGGGCCGGTGCGATGGGCTGCACCTGGACCTGCACGCGGTCGGCTACGTCGGCCGGGAGGCGTGGCAACAACGCCTGTCGTAGGGCCTCCACCCGCGCCAGTCCCAACGCCTCCTGGCCACTGGGGGTCTGCAGCAGCAGGCGGCCGCCACCGCCTGCCTGCAGCAGCCGTGCCGCGTGCGCCAGCACTGCCTCGCTATCCGGCGACAGACGCGCCGAGGCCGGTTCGAACACGCCCTCCCCTATGTTCAAGGTGGGGGGCCGTGCGGACGCTGGAGCTTCCTCGAAGCGGGCATCCGGCAACTGCACACCGAAGTCGAAGCGCGCCGGCAGGCCCGGGGTGACCCGGCGCAGCAGCGGATTGCGGGTGGTGAAGCGCGCATCGGCCGGCAGCGTGGTCGGATCCACCTTGAGGATGAAGTTGCGGCCGCGTGCGCCGCCGCCATCGATGCCGACCAGGTGGTAGCGACCGAACGCGTCGGTTTCCATCACCAGGCCTTCCACCGAGGCCACGCGCACGCCCGGAATGCCGCGCTCGCCGTCATCCTGCACGCCGTTGCCGTTGCGGTCCTCGAACACGCTGCCGATGATCAGGCTTTCATCCAGCAGCGGGTCGCCCACCACTTCCACATCGGCCGAGGCCACGTTGCCGATGGTGGTGTTGACCGCATCCACCGCGGTGACGCGGTTGGTGTGGATGCCCTGGCCCACGCCTGCCCCCACCCGCAGGTAGTACACCAGCGTGGCCTGGCCACCGGCGGGAATGTCGATGCCATCCACCCGCAGCGGGGTGCGCGAGGTGACAAACCCGGCGTTGTCCAGATCACGGACCGCGAAGCCTTCCTGGACGAAGGTAAAGCCGGCCGGCAGCGTATCCAGCACGGTCACGCCCAGTGCATCCACTTCGCCCATGTTCTCCACGGTGACCGTGTAGCGCATCAGCTCGCCCACCTTCACCGTGCGCTGCGCGGCCTGCTTGCTCAGGCGCAGGAAGGTGTCGCCGGCGACCACGGTGATGTTGACCACGCCGTCCACGCACACCGGGGTGGGAATGGACATGTCGCAGATGTTGTAGGTGAAGCTGTCCGCGCCGCTGTAGCCGACGAAGGCGGTGTAGACGCAGATGCCGTCGGTGCATTCCACACGACCGTAGCGGGCCGCGAACAGGACCCGGAACGAACGCCAGTTGATCGGTGCGCCGGTGGTGCTGACGTTGTCGACGATGGAGAAGGTGGTCGGCTGGCCGTCCTCGGCGGTGATGACTTCTTCCTCCACGTCCACGTCGTTGGGCAGCACCTGCACGCTGACCGTGGCAATGCCGCAGTCGGCCGGCGTGGTCTGCGTGCACACCGTGTACGCAAACGTGTCGGTGCCACTGAACATGTCGTTCGGGGTGTAGCGCAGGGTGCCGTCGCCGAGCACTTCCACGCTGCCCGAGGTCGGTGCGGTGCTGACGGTGACGACCAGTGCGGAGGGCACGGCCGGCGTACCGCCTACCAGGTCGTTGGCCAGCACCGGAATCACCACGGCGGTGTCCTGCTGGGTGTCGGCGCTGTCGTCAGCCGGCTGCACCGGCGTACCCACCGGCGGGCTTGCCAGGGTCACGCTCACCGTGCCGATGTCACACACGCTGGGTTGGGCCACCAGGCAGATCTGGTAGGTGGTGGTGTAGGTGGCTCCGGCCACGCCAGCCGACACATCCACGCTGCCGTTGGGCTGGATGGTGATGGCGGTGGTGTTGGTCGGGGTCAGCAGCACCGTGGTCGGGTCGAGCGCGCTGCCGTTGAAGGTGTCGTTGACCAGCACGTTGAGCAGGCCATTGCCGCCGGTGGCCGGCACATTGGTGACGGTGTCGTCGACCGCATCCAGGGTGCCCCCCACGGCCGCCACGGTGATGCTCAACGTGGCGGTATCGCAGACGCTTGCATACGGCGCCGACAGACACAGCTGGTAGGTGAAGGTGTCGGCACCGGTGAAGCCGGCATTGGGCGTGTAGACGTAGCTGCCGTTGGCATTGAGCACCACGGTGCCCTGCGCCGGCGCGGTGACCAACGAGAACACCGAACCCCCACCCGCATTGTCATTGCCGGCCACGCTGGCGCTGAGTACCTGGCCTGCCGGCGTGGTCGCTACGTCGTTGACCGCATCCGGACGCACCAGCACCAGCGCGGTGGCCTGCGCGCAGTTGCTCGGGTTGGTGGCCTCGCAGATCTGGTAGGTCAGCGACAGCGCACCGGCGGCGGCACTGCCGGCGATGGTGATGATGCCGTTGGCATCGATGCTGACGCCGGCCGGCGGCGCAATCAGCGACACCGATACCTGTGCTGCCTGTACCGGTACCCCGTTGATCCGGTCGTTGGTCAGCACCGACGGCGTGCTGCCGCCGGCCCCCGGCAAGGTGGGCGAACCATCGAAGTTGTCGCTCACCGCCTGCAGCGTGGTGGCACTCACGGCTACGCCAACCAGCGCGGTGTCACACACATTGAGGGTGGGGGCCGGCAGGCACACCTGGTAGGTGAAGCTGTCGGTGCCGGTGAAGCCCGGATTGGGCGTGTAGCTGATGGTGTTGTCGCCGTTGACCACGGCGGTACCGTTCAGCGGCGCGCCGCTCACGGTGAACACCGGGTTGAGCGGCAACGTGTCGTTGGCGGCAACGTTGAGCACGGTGGTGC
>JAEXNZ010000175.1 GCA_023439425.1 Pseudomonadota bacterium | reverse complement strand
GACCTACCTCCGCTCGCCTGTCGGCTCCCGCACGGCGGCACCTCCCTTGGTCCGTCATCTGCTGCGGGTGGCCGAACAGGCGCGTTACGACCACTCGCCAGGCCTGCCGTTGATTGCGTCACCGTCGCCACGGCGTGCTTTGTTATTGAGCAGCCTGTTCCTGCTGCCCGCCGTTCCGGTACGGGGACCGCGGGCACCTGCCTCAGCCGCCGATGCGGCCACGACAACGCCCGCCGATGCGAGCGCTGCACCGTGGCCCCTGCCAACAGGAAGTCGCGCAGGCGCGCTCACCCGCGAGAGCCTGCTCGCCCATGGCATCGGCATTCCCATCAGCGGCGGCGTCGCTGCCATCCCGGCCGGTCCGCCCTTTGTTGCCGACCGCAGCAGCGGTCTGCGCCCGGAGGAAGCCCGCACCACTGTCGCCTCACGCTTTACTGCCGTGGTCAGCGCGCGTTGGCTCGGGGTCACCGGACGCGGCGCGTTGGACTTCACCGCCGCTGTGCATGCGCTGCTGAGCAACGCGGGGGTCACGGCCCGCGAGCGGCGGGACCCGGATGTCGCCATCACCGCGCTGTTCGAACGCGGCGATGCCCATCTGGCAGCAACGCTGCAGGAGGTCGAGCTGCCCTTGCTGGCACGCCGGCTGGTGGACCGCGCCAGCGCCACGACCCGTATCTATCTGCTGACGCTTGCGCTGAGCAGGCTGTACGCACGCATCCAGCCGCGCACCCCCGGTGACCCGGACATGCGCGACGCGGCCCGGTGGATGCGCAGCATGGACCGCTATTTCCGGGCCGCTGTATCGAGTGATTCAGTACGGGCCAGTGTCAGCATCGGAGACGCCGCCCGATGGTTGGCGAATCCGTCCACGACCACCGAAGCGACACCGCGGACCTGCGCGCAGGCCATTGCGGACGCATGGGACCCCGACTTCCGCCCCGACGATGCGCTGGCGTGGCCGTATGGCAGCCCGCAGTTCCGCAGCAGCGGCTGGTTCGCCCATCCTGCGCCGGCGGCAGATCGCCCGACCCTGGGCTTGGCCGGCGTGGTGTTCAGCCTGGCCAATCCCGTGCTGGAGATGATCCATGGGGACTACGACCCGCGAGCACTGCCTCCTGTCAATGCGAGCCATTGGCAGCAACATTGCGCGAAGTTCGCGCAGGAGAACCCTGTACTGGACACCACTGCGTGCCTGCAGGTGGCGTGGCACCGACTCGCGCGTCAGGTATCTCAGTTCATGCAACGGGGTCCTCTGATCGATGCCAGCGACGACAGCCTGAATCTGCGTATGCAGCTGCGCGGCCTGATTCTGCCATTGCACCGCGCCGTCGAAGGACTGGAAGGCCCGTGCGCGGCCTCTGATCTGCACGCGCGTGCACGCCGCAGCATGCAGCAGTTCCTGGCCATGGTCCGTCTGCACCGGCAGGTGCGACAGCGCAGTGCCACGGCGATGGCCAGTTCCGTCCTTGCAACGCTACCCGGCAACCACACCGCGCTGGCAGCGGTGCTGCAGCACGTACTGCCGCACGCCGGCTTTCCTGATCAGGATGATGTCGAGATCACCATCGAGCGGTTGTATGCCAGCAACACCACACAGGCCCTGATCGCGCGCGTGCTGGCGCTGCCACACGCACGGGTCGACAACGTGGTGAACCGGCTGTTCTTCATTCGCCTGGCCAAGGCTCCGTTACCGGCCACCGCGCGCGCACCGGCGCTGCTGGCGTGGCAGCGGGAGCTTGCCCGGCGGACGGTGCCGGGCAGGCTGCGTGGCGAGTGGATCACGCGGCTGTCGCCGGCCCAGGCGGCGGCACTGTTCGAACGCGACGATCGGCCCGGACTGCAGGCGCTGCTGGAGTCGGCCTTGCAGATCCCCGCCCACGGCGCGGCGCGTTGGCGGCTTTGGCAGCAAGCCCCGCACCGGCTTTCTGGATGGCTGGAAAGCGCGGCGGGACAGCAGCGCATGGCCGGCGTGCTTGGCCCAGCCGTCTCGGGCAGCCGGTTCCTCTTCGACAGTGATGGACTCCCCGCCCCGCTGGCGCTGGTCCTGCTCCGCCGCGCGGTGCAGCACTCTCTGGGCGATGCTGCACTCGATACGCTGCGGCCGCTGCTTGAACAGGCGCGCCAGGCCCCTTCGCCGGTGCTGTCGCTGGCGGTTGCACTGCGGCTGGACTATCCGTTGCTGACGGCGCAGGCCTGTCTCTCGCATGCGGCAGTGCTGCTGGCCTCTTCCGGGCTGTGGGAGACACCAGCCCCCTTCGTGTTGCGGTTTCCGCTTCCCGGTTCGCCGGCAAACGCTACCGTGCCACCGTTGGCACTGACTGCAGTACTACGCGACGCGGGAATTGAGCTGCTGGAGCAGATCGACCCGGCGCTTCCCCCGTGGCAGGCATGGGATCTGCTGGCCAGCACCCAGGCTTTCCAGCACGCAGCCCAGCAGTTGCAGGGCAACGTCAGTGGCGCGGCCACCGCGCAGCAGAGAGTGGCGCGCTGGATGCTCGACCATGGTATCGGCCAGAACGCGATGTCCCGCATCGTGGCGGGCCTGGACGATGAACGTGCGCGCGATCAGCTCATGCAGACCACGCGTGAGCAGTTGCAGCAGCATCTACCGGCAGTGCCGTCCACACTGGCACGCGCCGTGCTGTGGTGGCTGCTGGTTCGGCATGCCGGTCGCCCCGAATGGGCGATACCGGATCTGCCGGACGATCTGGACTACGGCCGTTCGCTGCGCAGCGTGTCCTTTCTGCAGGCCACAGCGTTGTGCGAAGCGACCGCACCCGATTCTGCAGCGGCGTTGGGCGTCGCGTCGCTGGCCGATCTTTCAGGCAGGTTGTCCGCCAACGTCGGTTCCGACGAGGATCACGGCGCAGCGCTGCTGCAGGCGCTGGTGCGGCCGGCACTGCTGTATGCGGCGGCACATCAGCGCGTGCGTCTGCCGGACGGCCCATCGGCGGCAACTGCGGCGCAGACGCGCGATGCGCTGGATTTCCTGCGCGAGCGACAGGCCGCGATGGCGGGTGCCGCTACGCAGTTGCTGCAGCCGGCACCGCAACGGCGACCGCTGGCCGCCCGCCAGTTGCGCGACGCCGGCATTCCGGAATGCTACTGGAACCAGACGCTCGCCCGGATTCCCGATGCGGTGCTGACGTCGGGCGGCGTGATTCGCCGTACGGCACGGGATACGGGCGTTGACGGGATTTCGTTGGTCTTCGGTGCAGCGCTGCGCACGCTGAGAGAGTCGCTGGTGGCGGATTCGCTGCAGGACCTGCTGGTCGGCGGCGCGGTGGAGCTGGCGGGGCATCCGTCCATCGCGCAGCTGTTCGACCAGCGCTACGCGCTCTACCAGCAGCAGATGACCGATGCACTGGCCGTGCTGCTGGCCCGGGCGATGGACGGTCTGCCCGCTGTCGACCGGCAGCGGCTTGAAGGTACTACCGTGACGCCATTGCTGGTTCCCGATGCTTCCCACGGCGTGCTGCTGCGCTGCGTACACAACAACACCGACGGCACGGCCGGCACGCCGGTTTTTCTGGGCGTCGTCCCCGCAGCTGGCTACTCGGTGCGCCTGCAGCGCGGTGATCGGCGCATCGACGGACAGTGGCACAGTGGGGTGCTGTATCCACACGACAGTTTCGTTTCGGGCGCGGTTCCGGATCGGATCGCTCCGGAGCAGCTGCGCTTTCTGGATGTGCCGTCCTGCGTCGTCGGGCCCTCGCATCACCACAGCACTAACAGCAGCGGGATCGACGGCGGATTGCTGCAGGCGATGGCGGAGCTGATGTATGGCGACTTTTTCACCCGCACCCGCGACGCCGAGCTGGCCCGCGTCACCGGAGAAGAACGGCTGGACCAACTTGAGGCCGCCGTGGCCGACGCGCTGGCCCGATTCGCCGTGCCCTTTTATGGCTGCGGCCGCGACCTGGCGAGCGGCGACACCGAGGCCGCTGTCGTCGACTGCACGCTCGACGCCGTATCACTGCTGCTGCCGGAAGCCGGTGTCGCGCGTTTCCTGCGCAGCTCCACCGGACTGGTGGCACACGCCGGTGAGCTGAGCGTGCGTGCCCTGCTGCAGGACGCACGTGCGGCGCTGCTGCGCCTGGGCGAAGACATTGCGGCACAGAGTGGCCTGCGGCTGTTGCATGACCTGGGACACGGCGTGATACAGCTAGGTCGTCGCAGCGCGCTGTGGTTGCTGGAGCATGTGCCGGCACTGGAATCCCGGTTTGCGCACAGCCCACAGATGGCCGAAACCATCCACTCGACGTTTGCCCTGGACCGGGGCCTGCTTGAAGGAGAGGCTCCTAGCTGGATGGACCTTCCTGGCCGCTGCACCCGGGTGCGCCGCCAGGTGAACGTCGGTCGCTGCACCGGCGAAGCCATCACGTTGTTTGATTTCACCCCCTCACCGACCTACGACACGCCCGGCGAGGTGACCTGGTTTGCCGGCATGCAGATCGCTTCGGATGAACCGATCACCGATGCGGGACGTCGCTTCATCGTGGATGGCGAGTACTGGCAGCAGACCGCCAGCGGGTCCGAGTACCGCTTTGTCCGGGACCGCAGTCGCAGTGCGCCGCCGCTGCGCGCACGCATCCGCGCGACCATTCTCGGCGGTGAGTCGCAGCTGTTGCGGATTGAACTGCACAATCCCTACCCGGATCATCTGCTGCGCATGACCCAGGGTGCGGTGATCGGACGCGCAGGCGACGGCAGTCGCGTGCTCATCACCCGGGTCGCGCCCGGCCGCTTCTATCTGGCCGCCCTGCCCGCCGACGCGGATGCCAGCGCCGGAATGGCGCTGGAGTTCTGGCCTTTGGAGCAGCAGGGCTTCCCGCCGGCGCAGAACGATGCGGTCAAGACCGCCTGGTGGGGGGCGTTCCACTACAGCCAGCAATGCCAGCTCAGCGGTGCGGCGCTGGTCGACCGGTTCGGCAGCCAGCTGCAGCTGCAACTGGAACAGCTGGATGATCTGGGACGCATGCTGCAGGAGGTCCGCGCCAACAGTCCCTACACCTTCCACAACCTGCCGGCGCAGGCGGTGATGTCGTGCGCACAATCCAATTGCCGCTACGTGCAGGCGCTGCGTGAGCAGATCGGGCCGGCGCACTGGCGCGCCCCCTGTGCCGACGACACCTGGATAGACGACGCGCTGCGCGATCTGCTGAGTCCGCCGGGCACGGCACCGGCGGCCGTGTTCACCACGCTGGATGACACGCTGGAAGCGCGTTTTCTCACGCCGCGACGCGGGGCGGCCAAGACGCTGGCCATCGCGGAGGTGACACTGAAAGACGATCCTGTTCCGCTGGTGTTCCATGCCACGTCGGGCCAGCGCAAGGGCCGCAGCCTGCTGCCGTTGTCGAATCTCGAGCGAAGGCATGCCCCGGCCGGCTGGCAGGTCGACGGCAGGACCGTGACCACACCGCATGCGCGCTACATCGATGCGCAACCCAGCGTGACCTCCATCGCCCAGGGCGATGTGAGCAGCGTGGTGCCGAATCACTCGCTGCATGTCGACGATCTGGATGGGCAGTTGTTCCACGAACGTAATGCACGCCACCTCGACGCCGAGCGCAACCTTTACTACCGCATTGAGCGCCACATCAACGAAGGCACACTCGACCCGACCCGGGTGACGTCACTGCGCCTGTTTTCCTCGCGGCGGATCTGCGCCTCGTGCCATATCTCGGTCGGCAGCCTGCGCGCACGCTTTCCGGGGGCGCACTTCGAGGTGGTCGAGCGGGAGGTGCAGGCGGCCGGCGCGGCACTTGACAGCGGGGCGCGGACCGGATCATAGTTAATTAACGAATTAGTTAACAGACAGCCGTGGACCGTATCTTCGAAGCCCTTGCCTCCAGTGCCCGCCGCCAGATCCTGGCCTACCTCAGCGGAGGCGAGCTGAGCGCGGGCGAGCTGGGCGAACGCTTCGATTTCAGCAAGCCGGCGCTGTCCAGCCACCTGCGCATCCTCGAGGAAGCCGGGCTGATCGAGCGCGAGAAGCGCGGCCAGTTCGTCTATTTCCGGCAGGTGCCCGAGCGCCTGACCAATACGCTGTTCAGCTGGGCCGCGGAAGTGTGCCCGGTGGGCGGCCCCCTGCAGCGCGAAAGCCGCGCCCGCGCCCGTTCCCGCAAGACCCCCGCCGAAGGCTGAGGAGGCCAGCATGCCCGGAGTGACCCGCATGGACCGTTCATTCCCCGGCATCAGCCTGCCCTCACAGGGCGGTGGCAGCCCGGTCGAGGTCACCTTGATCACCCAGCTGGGGATCGGAGCCGGCGACCAGCTGGTCCGCGACGCAGGCGTGCGCCAATCCGCGCATCCGAGTTTCATCGACGCGCTCGACGAGCCATCGGCGCGGCTGGGCGGGATGCACATGGCGCAGCAGGATCCGTCCTCGCTGTACTCGTTCGCGGTGGGGCCGCAGGGCCATCCCTTCCACCGCCACGCCGGACCGCGCATGTTCACCGCCGTGTCCGGCAGCGGCGGCGCGCAGCTGCGTTTCTCCACCGCATCGGATGCGCAGCTGGACGCTGACCCCGCCGCATTCCTGCATGCCCTGCGCTTCATCGATGTGCCGCCGGACTGCCTGTTCACGGTGCGCTTCGGCAGCGGCACCTGGCATCAGTTCGTATCAAAGCGTGAACCGCATCCGGCCCTGTTCGCCTTGTCGTGCCACGCCAACGATCACACCGGCCCGCTCAGCGAGGCACAGCGCGCACGGGTGGAAGCCGACAATGCCGACATTCCCAGCCTGACCGACACGCTGCCGCCGCACCTGCAGGCGCTGCTGGCGCAGACCGACCCGCACAGCGTGCCCCGCGTGAGCCTGTCGCTGCATGCACCGGCGCGTTCCTGGGCCGGCCGGCTGTGCGCCGCCACCCGCGATCCGATCGGCCGCCTGCGCACGGCATTGCATGGACTGCGGCCGATCCGTGGCTACATCAGCCGTCAGCCCACGGGTCATGCCGTCAGCCACCATCGCGCGGCGCCGCAGGATTCACTACTGCAGCAGACGCTGCCTGAGGGCAGCCATCACCAGGACTACGTTTCACTGACCTTGCCGGCCCACGCCCTGCCCGGCCGTTCCGCACGCCGCACGCTGGAAACCGTGCTGGAGGGCTTCATTCTCAATCCGCCGGCGGGCGTGGGCCAGCTGATGGCCGTGCGCAACGTGCTGGTGGCCCCGCTGCGGCTGCGCACGTCGCCGCTGGGCTGTCCGGTGTCCTCACTGCTGTCCGACGACCGCAGCCAGGTATTCGCCGGCCGTTTCCCGGTGCTGGGCCAGCAGGTGGACAGCGCAGACCGCAGTGCGGAAGTGCTGCTGGGCGCGGACGATCGCCACCTGCGGTTCCGTTCCTGCGTGCGGGTGGAGCGGCTGGAGGATGGGCAGGTGCGGGTTTCGCTGGGTACCCGGGTGCGCACCCATAATGCGTTTGGCCGCTTTTACATGACGATGATCGACCGTACCCACCGCCGCTACATCAGTCCTGCCCTGCTGCGCATGGCCGTGGCGCATGCGCTGGCACCGGAATTGAGTGGGGCGTCCGGTGCAGCCACGCAGGGCGTGGCTCTACCTGGGATTGTGGGCGTTCGGTAACGTCATTCGCCTGCGGGGGCTACCCGCCGCCGCAGGGTGAACACGGTGATCTCCGACGGCACGCCGATGCGCGCCGCAAAGCCGGGCCACAGCCCGGCCCCGTTGCTCACATACAGGGTCATGCCATTAACCGAATAGCCGCCGGATACGAAGCCGCCATTGGCCCGCTTCACCAGCTGGTCCATGCCCACGATATGCCCGCCATGGGTATGCCCGGACAGCTGCAGCGCAACGCCCTTGGCGGCATTGGCAAGTGCCAGGGTCGGACGGTGATCGAGCAGGATCACCGGTGCGGTCGGATCGGCACCGGCCAGCGCCTTGTCCAGATCGGGCATGGGCAACCCATAGCGTGCGGCGACCGGATCGGTGACGCCGGCGATGGTCAGCTGTGCACCGTCGCGGTTGATCACGGTGTGGCTGTTCTCGAGCACCTGCATGCCCAGCTTGCGGAAGGCCGGCATCCACTGCGCATACTGGCCGTAATACTCATGGTTGCCGGTGATGGCGATGACGCCCTCGGGTGCCTTCAACTCACCCAGCGGTCGCACGTCATTGGCGCGTGCGGACACACTGCCATCCACCAGGTCGCCGGTGATCACCACCAGGTCCGCCTGCTGCGCGTTGCTTTCAGCGACCACCTTGGCCACCCACTCGCCCGTCAGCAGGCGGCTGGCATGGATGTCGGTGAGCTGCAGCACGCGGTAACCCTCAAACGCAGCGGGCAGATCCTCAATGGCCACATCGACGTGGCGCACCTTCGGCACCGCCATGCCCTGGCTGATGCCATAGGCCGACAGCAGCAGGGCGAACAGGCCGACCGTTGGACGCAGCCACGGGCGTCGCAGCGCGTTCGTCG
>JAEXNZ010000514.1 GCA_023439425.1 Pseudomonadota bacterium | reverse complement strand
CGGGGGGGGGGGGGGGAGCTGGATTCTAACTGGCCTCGCGTTACCATGCGAATGCGTATGGTTATGTTGCAATGCGGCATTCGAGGCAGTCGGGTGATTGCCCATTCACGATCCCCGTACCGACGTGAAGAGGCCACGGGGTATGCTGTACAGCTGAATCGGAGCGACCTCAGGGTCGACCAGAATCCATATGTAACAAGGAGTACCGGCTGTGCCCACATGGCTCGTCACCGGAGGTGCCGGTTTCATCGGTGGCAATTTCGTATTGGACGCCGTCTCGCAAGGCATCCGCGTCATCAATCTGGACATGCTCACCTACGCCGGCAATCTCAAGACCCTGGCGGCAATCGAGGGCAATCCGGACCACGTTTTCGTTCATGGCGACATTGGCGACCACTCGCTGGTGACCCGTCTGCTGAACGAGTTCCAGCCCGACGCGGTGCTGAACTTTGCTGCTGAGACCCATGTGGACCGCTCCATTGACGGCCCCGGTGCCTTCATCCAGACCAATGTGGTGGGCACCCTGGCCCTGCTTGAGGCCGTGCGCGACCACTGGAAGGCGCTGCCGGCCGACAAGGGTGAGGCCTTCCGCTTCCTGCATGTGTCCACCGATGAGGTCTACGGCACCCTCGGCGACACCGGCAAGTTCAGCGAAACCACTCCGTATGCGCCGAATTCGCCGTACTCGGCCTCCAAGGCGGCTTCGGACCACCTGGTGCGTGCGTTCCACCACACCTACGGGCTGCCGGTGCTGACCACCAACTGCTCGAACAACTACGGCCCGTACCACTTCCCGGAGAAGCTCATTCCGCTGGTGATCGCCAAGGCGCTGGCTGGCGAGCCGCTGCCGGTGTACGGCGACGGCAAGCAGGTGCGTGACTGGCTGTTCGTCAGCGACCACTGCGAGGCGATCCGCACCGTGCTGGCCAAGGGCCAGGTCGGCGAAACCTACAATGTTGGTGGCAACTCGGAAAAGCAGAACATTGAAGTAGTGCAGGCGATCTGCGCGCTGCTTGATGCACGCTGTCCGCGCGAGGACGGCCAGCCGCGCAGCAGCCAGATCTCCTACGTGGCCGATCGCCCTGGGCATGATCGTCGCTACGCGATTGACGCCAGCAAGCTGAAAGATCAGCTGGGCTGGGAGCCGAAGTACACCTTCGAACAGGGCATCGCCTTCACCGTGGACTGGTACCTCGATAACCAAGAATGGGTCAACGGCGTGCTGGACGGCAGCTACCGCCTGCAGCGCATCGGCACCAGCGCCTGAGGACACGACATGACGCAACGCAAGGGCATCATCCTGGCCGGCGGCTCCGGCACCCGGCTGTATCCGATCACCAAGGGCGTCAGCAAGCAGCTGCTGCCGGTGTACGACAAGCCGATGATCTACTACCCGCTCAGCGTGCTGATGCTGGCGGGCATCCGTGATGTGCTGATCATCAATACCCCGCATGAGCAGGCGTTGTTCCAGCAGTTGCTGGGCGACGGCTCGCAGTGGGGCATGAACATCGAGTACGCCGTGCAGCCCAGTCCGGATGGACTCGCGCAGGCTTATTTGATTGGCCGTGACTTCGTCGGCGGCAAGCCGAGCTGCTTGGTGCTGGGCGATAACATCTTCCACGGCCATGGGCTGCGTGAGGTGCTGCGCAATGCCGATGCGCGCGACACCGGAGCCACTGTGTTCGGCTACTGGGTGAATGACCCGGAGCGTTACGGCGTAGCCGAGTTCGACAAGGCGGGCAAGGTTGTCGATCTCGTCGAGAAGCCGGCCAATCCGCGCTCCAACTATGCGGTCACTGGCCTGTACTTCTACGACGGGAATGCATGTGACTACGCCGCCGAGTTGAGACCTTCGGGGCGTGGGGAATTGGAAATTACTGACCTGAATCGTCGCTACCTCCTGGATGGGCAGTTGCATCTGGAGGCGTTGGGTCGTGGATTCGCCTGGCTCGATACCGGCACACACAGATCGTTGCTGGAAGCATCCAACTTCATTGAGACAATTCAGACGCGACAGGGTCTCCAGGTGTGCTGTCCCGAAGAAGTGGCATTTGGCAAGGGCTGGATCAGCGCGGAGCAGCTGCTCTCGTTGGCGGCCCCGTTACAGAAAAATGGATATGGTCAGTATCTGGTCACGCTTGCAGAGCGAGGAGTAGTGCCGTGAAAGTAATTCAGACGGCACTGCCCGGTTGCGCGGTGATCGAACCCAAAGTGTTCGGGGATGATCGTGGCTTTTTCTTCGAATCCTGGAATGCGGAGCGGTTCCAACTGCTCGGATTGCCAACTTCGTTCTTGCAGAGCAATGTGTCATCGTCTAGTCGAGGCGTCCTGCGCGGACTTCATTACCAATGGCCGCGTCCCCAAGGAAAGCTGGTCAGCGTGCTGGAGGGCGAGGTCTATGATGTGGCGGTTGACATCAGGCGAGGTTCGCCCACGTTTGGCCACTGGGAAGCAGTGGTGCTGAGTGCGGAGAACAAGCGTCAGTTCTGGATTCCGGAAGGCTTCGCCCACGGCTTCGCGGTGCTGTCAGAAACGGCGCTCTTCAGCTACCTCTGCACCGACGTCTACGTAAAGGAAGCCGACGCCGGCATCCGCTGGAACGACGTCGACATCGCGGTGGACTGGCCCATCAGCCAACCGTTGCTGTCGGCCAAGGACGAGCAGGCACCGTTCCTCAAGGACGTGCCCGAGGACCGGCTGCCGGTCTACCTGCCATGACATTTCTTGTACTCGGTGCGGGCGGGCAGGTGGGGCAGGTGCTGCTGCGTGCCCTGGCTCCCCATGGGCCGGTGCTGGGCGCGACGCGAAGTGGTCATCTGGCCGATGGGCGACCCTGCGAGGTAGCCAACCTCGATCAGCCAGACGATCTACCTGCCTTGCTGGACCGGGTGCGCCCCACGGCAGTGATCAATGCCGCAGCCTACACCGCGGTTGATGCCGCCGAGCAGGATGCAGCGGGCGCGCGGCGGGTCAATGCCGATGCACCGGGGGTGATTGCGCGTTGGTGCGCGGACCACGCCGTGCCGTTCGTGCACTACTCCACGGACTACGTGTTCGACGGCAAGGGCAGCGAGCCCTACACCGAGGAGGATCCGACCGCTCCGCTCAACGTCTACGGCGTCACCAAGCGCGACGGCGAGCAGGCAGTGCGCGAGGCGGGGGGCCGTCATCTGATTTTCAGGACCGCCTGGGTCTATGCCGCGCACGGCAGGAACTTCCTGCGCACCATGCTGCGGTTGGCGGCTGATCATGACAGCGTGCGGGTGGTGTCCGACCAGATCGGCACGCCGACCAGCGCCCAGCTGATTGCCGACATCACCGCGCTCGCCTTGATCCATCCGGTCAAGCACAGCGGTACCTGGCACCTGACCGCCTCCGGCCAGACCAGCTGGGCGGGCTTCGCCGAGGCGATCTTTATCGAGGCCCATCATCAGGGCGTGCTGCAGAAAAAGCCGCTAGTTGTCCCTATTTCCAGCGCTGAGTACCCCGCACACGTGCAGCGCCCGGCGTGGTCCGTGCTGGACAATCACCGTCTTCAGCGCGAGATGGGACTGATCCTCCCGCCATGGCAGCAGGGGCTGCAGCGAGTGATCGGGGAACTGGCCCAGGACGATTCGCTCACAATTGGCTGAATCCGAGCCAGCACCCGGGAACAAGTGGCGGTCCCCTGCGCTACCCCTGCTTCCGCCGCCCCGCCGTTCCTCCCGGCAGCGGAGCCAGCAACGCCTGCAGATCCTCGTCGCTGAAGCGCGG
Source organism: Pseudomonadota bacterium (assembly GCA_023439425.1). GTDB lineage: Bacteria > Pseudomonadota > Gammaproteobacteria > Xanthomonadales > Xanthomonadaceae > Stenotrophomonas. The sequence continues at coordinate 7,101 of JAEXNZ010000514.1, read as the reverse complement.
GCCGGTGTTGCCGCCGTCATCCAGGATGGTGTCGGCAAGCGCGGCCTTGCGCTCCTGCATTTCCGCGATCCGTTCCTCGATGCTGCCGGCGGCAATCAACTTGTAGACGAACACCGGCTGCTCCTGTCCGATGCGGTGCGCGCGGTCGGTGGCCTGGTTTTCGGCCGCCGGGTTCCACCATGGGTCGAAATGGATGACGGTGTCGGCCCGGGTCAGGTTAAGGCCAACGCCGCCGGCTTTCAGGCTGATCAGGAAGATCGGCACCTCGCCCTGCATGAAACGCTGCACGGGGGTTTGCCGGTCGCGGGTCTGCCCGGTCAGTGTCACGTAGGTCAGCCCAAGCTCGTCCAGCAACTGCCCGAGCAGGTCCAGCATGCTGGTGAACTGCGAGAACAGCAGAATGCGCCGGCCTTCCTCCACCATTTCCGGCAGCATTTCGCGCAGCAGCTCCAGCTTGGCCGATGCCGTGGCACCGGCACGCGTGCCGGGCAGCAGGCGGGGGTCGCAGCACACCTGACGCAGCTTCAGCAGGGCGTCCAGCACCACGATGTGGCTCCGGGCCAGACCCTGCTGCGCAACCGCGTGGCGTACCTTCACCTCCATGGTGGCGCGCACGGTCTCGTACATGTCGCGCTGCGCGCCTTCCAGCACCACGCTGCGGGTAATCAGCGTTTTCTCCGGCAGTTCCGCCGCCACCTCATCCTTGCGCCGGCGCAGCAGGAACGGGCGCATGCGCCGGGCCAGCCACTGCGCGCGCTGGGTATCGGCATTGCGTTCGATGGGGTGACGCCACTGCTGGTTGAACACTTTTTCGCTGCCCAGCAGGCCCGGCAGCAGGAAATCGAACTGGGTCCACAGTTCGCCCAGATGGTTCTCCATGGGCGTGCCGGTCAGGCACAGCCGGTGATTGGCCTTCAACGAGCGCAGCGCCATGGCCGCGCGCGAGCGCGGGTTCTTGGCCTGCTGTGCCTCGTCCAGCACCAGCAGGTGCCAAGCCTGGTCGCGCAGTACCTCCTCATCGCGCCACAGCAGCGCGTACGTGGTCAGCACCACGTCGTGGCGCTCAATCTGCGGGAAGTTTTCCGCGCGTGAGGGACCATGCAGCACCAGCACGCGAAGCTCAGGGGTGAACCGCTCGGCCTCGGCCTGCCAGTTGTGCAGCAGCGAGGTCGGCACCACCACCAGCACCGGCTGGCGCAGACGCCGGGCTTCCTTCTCCAACTGGATGTGGGCCAGGGTCTGCAGGGTTTTGCCCAGGCCCATGTCGTCGGCCAGCACGCCGCCCAGATTGTGCTGGCGCAGGTGCTGAAGCCAGCTCAGGCCATCCAGCTGGTAAGGGCGCAAGGTGGCCTGCAGGCCCGCAGGTGGCTGCGCCGGCGTCATCGCCGGGCCATCCAGCAGGCGCTGGGCCACGCTGCGCGCCATCGTGTCGTCCTTGAGCCGCAGCCCGGCGGTGTCCTGCAGCGTGCGCAGGCGGGCATGGTCGTGCAGCGGAACGCGCAGGCGCGAGCGGCGCGGGCCGAACAGGTCGCCGAGCAGCGCCACCAGCGGCTTGAGCCGGCCAGCGCGCAGCCCCAGACGGAGTGGGCCTGTGGAGGGCAACAGCACCAGCTCATCATCGGCAATCACCGATGCCGCGCCGCGCGACCAGCGCGGGTCGGTGTTCAACACCTGCTGCAGCAACGGAGCCAGCGCCAGGGTCTGGCCGTCTACCTCGATGTCCAGGCCGATCTCGAACCAGCCGGGCACGTCGCGGTCGGCCTGCACATCCAGGGTGATTGCGTCGACCTCGGTCACCCGGTGGCGGAATGCGGCATCCGGTTCCACCCGCCAGCCCAGCGCCTCCAGCTGCGGCATCTCGTTCTGCAGGAACTGCGCCCAGTCGCCACTGCGTGGCAGGAACTGCGGCCCCGTGGCGGGCTGGATATCCACCGGTCGCGGGTCGCGGTACAGACCCGCCGCCTGCAGTTCGCGCTCGCGCAGGTGCTCTTCGGCTGCATCGCGGGCCAGCAGGCTCAGCTGGCCCAGGTCATCCTGCACGAACACCGACGGGTCATCCAGATGCCGGCTGTTGGCCCCGTACTCGAACGTGGCAGTGGCGAAATCGCGCCATTCGGGAGGCGCGCGCTGGGGCAGCCACATGGGGCGATGCTCCACGCTGTACAGGCGCAGGACCGGGACCACCGGCACCGCATCCAGCAATGGCAGCGCATCGCCGGTGGCCGGGTGGGGCAGGGCCGGGTCGATCTGCTGCAGGGTCTGGCTGACCAGCGTGGTCTCTTCCGGAAATACGCCGGGCAGTTCCAGAAAGGCACCGGCGTCTTCGGCTGCCATTGCCAGCTGCAGCGCCCCCACCTCACCGGTGTCGATGTCCAGGTAGCAGCCCGAGCGGCCGTGCACGCTGCCGTGGCCACCACCTTCCACCTGCAGCGACGGCATCGCACGCAGGCGGCCGTTGTGCTCGCTGGCCTTCCAGTGCAGCGCGCCCATGCGCGGCGGTGCCCAGCGCGCCGGGACCGGCGCGATGGCGTCGGCAATGAAGGCGCGGCCGGTGGCGATGATCTGCTGCAGCAGGACCACGATGTCGATCCGGTCACGGTTGTCGTGGTGGTGCTGCAGCAGCCACAGCTGGGACAGCACGGCGATGTCGTCCTGGGTGAGGTAGCCGGCTGGAGCCAGGAACAGGTCGGGTCCCAGGCTGAGCAGCTTCTCGCGTTTGAAGGTGCCATCCGCGCCCCGCTTGGTGCGCTGCACATGCACGGCGAGGCGATGCTGGAATACGGAGAGGTCGTAGCAGATCCCGCGTGTCGGCCCGGCGGGTGTGGCCGGGCGGCTCGCGCTGCTGTGGCGCGCATGCCAGCGCGACAGCGCCTGCAGCAGTTCCGTGCGCGGTGGCTGCAGCAGGGTCAGCGGCGCGGCCGGCAGTTCCATTGGGGCGCTCACCTGCACCAGGTCCAACCCCTGTGCCATGACCGCCGCCAGGTGCTTGCAGCCCTGACCCACCGGGCAGCTGCACTCGGCCACCAGCGGGCTGCGGGCCGTGCGGGTGCTGGCTTTCAGGTCGACCCACACGTGGTACGGGCGACGTGCGCTGCCCTGCACCAGCGCGGTGATCTGGTCGTTCTGATGGCGCAGCTGGCGCACCGCGAACAGATAGTTGGCGCTTTTCTCCATCGTCCGCGGGTCGAACCAGCGGCGGATGTCTTCCTGGGTGTAGGTGGCTGTCATGAGGGGTCTCCTGCTTTGTTGCGCCGCACGCAGCCGCGTCTTCCGGTATCGCTAGAATGGGTCATTATCACCGAGCAAGGTAATCTGGAATGGAACGACCTACGTCCAAAAGCAAGCGCTACGCCAGCGCGGCACAGGCGCTGCAAGGTGCCGTGGCCGATGGCCAGACTCTGGCGGTTGGCGGTTTCGGCCTGTGCGGCATTCCCGAAGCGCTGATTGCGGCCTTGCGCGACACCGGGGTGAAGGATCTCACCGTCATTTCCAACAATGCCGGCGTAGACGGTTTTGGTCTCGGCCAGCTGCTGGAAACCCGCCAGATCAAAAAGATGATTTCGTCCTATGTGGGCGAGAACAAGGAATTTGAACGCCAGTTCCTGGCCGGTGAGCTGGAGCTGGAGTTCAATCCACAGGGCACGCTGGCCGAGCGCCTGCGCGCCGGCGGGGCCGGTATTCCGGCGTTCTTCACTGCCACCGGCTACGGCACCGTGGTGGCCGAGGGCAAGGAAACCCGCGAGTTCGACGGCAAACACTACGTGATGGAAACCGCGCTGCGCGCCGACGTGGCGCTGGTGAAGGCATGGAAGGCCGATGAGGCCGGCAACCTGGTGTTCCGCAAGACCGCGCGCAACTTCAACCCGGCCTGCGCCATGGCCGGCAAGCTGTGCATCGTGGAAGTGGAAGAGGTGGTGCCGGTGGGCAGCATCGACCCGGACCAGGTGCACCTGCCGGGCATCTACGTGCACCGCATCGTGCACAACCCCACCCCGGAAAAGCGGATCGAACAGCGCACCGTGCGTGCGGAGGGCAACTGAGATGGCATGGACCCGCGACGAAATGGCGCAGCGCGCCGCCCGTGAACTCACCGATGGGGCTTATGTGAACCTCGGAATCGGCCTGCCCACGCTGGTGGCCAACCACATTCCCGAAGGCGTGGACGTGTGGCTGCAGTCGGAGAATGGCCTGCTGGGCATCGGCCCGTTCCCGACCGAGGCCGAAGTGGATGCCGACCTGATCAATGCCGGCAAGCAGACCGTCACCGCGCGTGCCGGGGCCAGCTACTTTGGCAGCCACGACAGCTTCGCGATGATCCGCGGCGGCCACGTCAATCTGGCGATCCTCGGGGCCATGCAGGTCACCGACAAGGGCGACCTGGCCAACTGGATGGTACCCGGCAAGATGGTCAAGGGCATGGGCGGCGCGATGGACCTGGTGGCCGGCGTGCAGCGCGTGGTGGTGCTGATGGAGCACACCGCCAAGAACGGCGAACACAAGATCCTGCCCGAGTGCACGCTGCCGCTGACCGGCGTCGGCGTGGTGGATCGCATCATCACCGACCTTGCCGTGTTCGACGTCACCGACAAGGGCCTGGTGCTGGTGGAAGCGGCCCCCGGCGTGGATGCGGCCGAGCTGAAGGAAAAAACCGGCGTCGCCTTCGCGGGGTGACCGACCCCGGCGCGGCTGCTAAGCTGCCGCGCTTCGGGTTGGCGGGACGCTGCTGTGAACAGAGTCGGGACGACAGGCGTGGCGGTGCTGATCGCGCTTGGTATTGCGGTGTCGCTGCGCGGCATTGCCAAGGATGTTCATTTCGAGCGGCCGCTGCTTGCGCAGGCGCTCAAGGCCGATGCGGGCTTCACAGCATCGGTGCCCCCGGAAGTGGCGGAATCGCGCGCACTGCTTCAGGCGCACCCGCCTGAAGCACCGCTGGCGCTGGGCCCTGGATTGAGCGATGACCCCCTGCTGCAGCAGCGCCACTGGGAAGCGCTGTACCCTGCGCGCCTGCACGAGGCCCAGAGCGGCCGCATGCTGTGGAAGGCTCCGGGTCCGGATCGCACCGACTGCACCGAAATTGGAAGGAGCGACCGTGTTGTCCTCGTTGACTGCCCCTGACCGCATGCGGCGTCCTGCCGTGGCGATGTTGTGCTGTGTGATGGCCGCTTACGTGCTGGCGGCGTTGGGAGGCTTTGGCCTGCCGACGATGCTGGCGTTCGCGGCGCTGCTTGCTGCTGCTGTGTGGGCGCTGGCCACTGTGCGCGACCCGCGCGCGGCGTGGATGGTGGTCACCGTGCTGGCGTTGCTGGTGATTGCACTGGGCAGCCCGACAGACGAATGGGACCCGCGCTCGATCTGGCTGTTCCATGCCCGGCGCATTTTCGAGGATGGCTCGCTGTACGCGATGCTGGATGGGTACGCAGGCTTCAGTCATAACGACTACCCGGCGCTGGTTCCGCTGCTGTCGGCCAGTTCAGCGCGGCTGGTTGGGCACTGGAACGAGCTGTTCCCCAAGGCGGCCGGCACCTTGCTGTTGCTGCCGGCGCTGCTGCTGATCGCGCGCAGCCTGCGGTCGTGGTGGGTGGCCGGGCTCTTTGCGGTGGTCATGCTGCAGGTCGGTGGCCGCTACCTGGCCGATGGCTACATGGATGCGCTGCTGGCGGTGTACGCGGTTGCCGCGCTGGCCAGCGCCGCGCGCTGCACCGAGCGCACCCAGCGCATCGCCTGGGCAGAGCTGCTGCCGTTCGTGCTCAGCACGGCGGTGCTGTCGCTGATCAAGAATGAAGGCATGGTGCTGGCAACAGTGATCGCGGCCGCCGTGGCTGCGGTGGTGGTGCTGCGCGAGCGTCGCGTGCCGTGGACGCTGCTGATTGCATTCGTGGTCGCCATGCTGCCATTGCTGGCGTGGAAGCTGGCCGTGGCCGGTGCGCACCTGACCAACGATCTGGCTTCGACCGACATGAAGGGGCAGCTGCTGTCGCGCCTGCCGGAGTTGTCCAACAGCGCGCTGATTCTGAAGAAGCTGTTCCGCGAGTGGGCGCTGGTGCCGTTGCTGGTGTTGGCGGTGCTGTGGCGTCGCACGTGGTCAAACCCGGTGGTGCTGGCCGGTGCCGTGGCGGGGCTGGTGTATGCGGGTGTGCTGTACGCGGTCTACCTGGGCACGCCGCATGATCTGGAGTGGCATCTGGCCACCAGCGTGAAGCGCGTGGTGCTGCCGGTGTTCCTGCTCCTGATGTACGCGCTGCTGGTGGTGGTGGACCGCTGGCGGCCCGCGCCGAAGGCCGCGCCGGTTACGCAGTAACGCCCGCACTCTGCGGGCGCTACCGCTGTCTTAAGTTCATCGGCTCACCGCCACCGGCGCAGCCGCGCCATCGAGCGTACTGCGTCCTTGTCGGTGCTGAGCAGGATGTTGCCGGGGTTCACACCCAGGTAGACGCGGCGGCCTTCGTCGAACTCGGCCCGCTGCATCCACATGCCGCGCAGGTCCAGCCAGGGAACCATCAGGCCGGTGATGCCATGTTGGACGTAATGCAGACCGCCAACGACCAGGCTGCGGGGGATGTTCCAGTGCAGCGTGCTGGTGGCGAGGGCGCGGTTGTAGGGTTCTAGATGATTGATGTGCATGGTTAAGGTCTCCGGAAAGCTCCCTCGCCGGGCTGGCGAGGGATGTCGGGAGGCTGAAAACCGTACGAGAACCAACCGGTGCGACGTATTTCCGCGAGGGTGTTGTATTCCGTCACCCTCCCGACGCAGGCCGTGCAACTTTAGGTTCTCGTGGAGTTTTCAGACTCCTCGTGTCCACCATGCAGGACGGGCGAACGATAGCGGAATCGGGTTTGTTCCGGAGGGTGACGTAGTTGGACCGAATGCGATCAGCGCGATGTCGCGAATGAATTCAGGTATGGCGGAGCGCCAGCAATGACGGTCGTTTTGCCGGGTGTGACCGGCGTCGCTTTGCATGTGCGGGCGCACCATTTTTCGGTCAAAGAAAATGGCAACGCCGCGTCGCGTTTGGCATGCATTGCGTCAGACGATCAGCTGGCCGGAGACGTAGAGCCACGCCCTGCGTGGCTGCGCGGTGCCGGGCTGGTCGAAGCCACGCAG
>JAEXNZ010000502.1 GCA_023439425.1 Pseudomonadota bacterium | reverse complement strand
AGGGCGAGGGACAGGGCGAAGGCGGTGGCTGGCGCAGCTGGTTCGGCCTGGACAAGAAACCCGAGCCGGCTGCAGAGCCGGCTGCCGCCGCCCCGGCGGCCACTCCCCCGGCTCGTTGAGTCGTTTTCGAGGTCGTTGCGCATGAACCGTCTATCGCTTTTCGTTCTCGCTTCCGCTTCCGCGCTGATCCTCGCTGGTTGCGTATCATCCACCGCTCCGGTCAAGCCGGTGGATACCACGCCGCCAGCGCAACGCCTGGCCGCGGTGGACGCCGCTGCCGGCAAGGACGACACCGAGCTGGACGTGCAACCGCTGCGCGACGGCGCTGTGGAAGACCTGCGCGTGGTCGCGCAGGGTAAACGCCAAGCCGGTGATCTGACCGGTGCGGCACAGGCGCTGGACCAGGCCCTGCAGGTGTCCGAGGGTGACCCGGCGGTACTGCAGGAGCGCGCCGAGGTGGCGCTGTTGCAGGCGGATTGGGCGCAAGCCGAAACGCTGGCACGCAAAGCGGTGGAGCTGGGCTCAAAAACCGGTCCGCTGTGCCGTCGCCACTGGGCGACGATCGAACAGTCGCGGCTGGCACGGGGTGAGCAGGAGAATGCCGTCTCCGCCCACGCCCAGATCGAAGGCTGCACGGTGCCCGGCATCAAGCGGTATTGACGCCCGTACAATGGCGGCATGATCGGTCTTGCCCATGCCAGCCGCGACGCGCTCAGCGAGGGCGGCGCGCTTGCCAGCCACCTGGATGCGTTTGTCGCCCGCCCCGCGCAGCTGCGACTGACCGCCGCCATCGCCGACGCGTTCGAACAGCGTGACGTGCTGCTGGCCGAGGCCGGTACCGGTACCGGCAAGACCTTCGCCTATCTCGTGCCGGCGTTGCTGTCCGGCTTGAAGATCATCATCTCCACCGGTACCCGGGCGCTGCAGGACCAGCTTTACCATCGCGATCTGCCGCGATTGCGTGCGGCGTTGGGTGTAGGCCACAGCAGTGCGCTGCTGAAAGGGCGCGCCAACTACCTGTGCCGCTATCGCCTGCAGCAGGCACGTGGCGAGCCGCGTTTCAGCAACCTGGAACAGGTGGCCCAGTTCCAGCGCATCCTGGCGTGGTCGGGACGCACCCAGCACGGCGACATGGCCGAACTGGATGCCTTGCCGGAAGATTCGCCGCTGCTCCCGCTGGTGACCTCCACGGTAGACAACTGCCTCGGCACCGACTGCCCGTTCTGGTCGGACTGCTTCGTGGTGCAGGCGCGGCAACGGGCGCAGGCCGCCGATGTGGTGGTGGTGAACCATCACCTGCTGCTGGCCGACCTGGCGTTGAAGCAGGAAGGCTTTGGCGAGATCCTGCCGGGTGCGCAGGCGTTCGTGATCGACGAGGCCCACCAGTTGCCGGAGCTGGCAGCCAACTTCTTTGGTGAAGGCTTCGGCATGCGGCCGTGGCAGGAACTTGCCCGTGACTGCCTCGCCGAAAGCCGCAGCGTGGCCGGTGCGCAGGCCGCGTTGCAGGGGCCGGCGGGAACCCTGGAGCAGACCCTGCGCGAACTGCGCACGGCGATGGATGGCCTGCCCGGACGCGGCACCCAGTGGCGGGCGTTGGCGGTACCGCAGGTGCGCGACGGCTTCGATGCCGCGATGAGCGCTCTGGTGGGCCTGCGCGATGTGCTGGACGGCGTGCGCCAGGCTTCACCTGGATTGGATGCGTGTCACGCGCGTGCGGTGGAGGCGGTGTCGCGCCTTTCTCGTTGGTTGGGCGAGGACGCGCCGCTGCTGGATTTCGAGGCCGATCCGGCCCCGGCGCCAGACAATGGGGACGTGCTCTGGTACGAGCTCACCCCGCGCGGCTTCCGCTGCCAGCGCACGCCGATGGATGTGTCCGGACCGTTGCGCGAACATCGCCAGCGATCCATGGCCGCCTGGGTGTTCACCTCCGCGACGCTGACGGTGGATGGTCACTTCGAGCACATCGCCCAGCGCCTGGGTCTGGAAGACCCGATTACGCTGCTGCAGCCCAGCCCGTTCGATTGGGAACGACAGGCCCTGTGCTACCTGCCTACCGGCTTGCCGGACCCGGCCGCGCGCGGCTTTGGCACCGCCCTGATCGCAGCGCTCACCCCCGTGCTGCAGGCCTCGGAGGGGCGCGCATTCCTGCTGTTCGCCTCACATCGCGCGCTGCGCGAGGCGGCCGAGGCGCTGCGCGACGGACCATGGCCGCTGTTCGTACAGGGGGAGGCTCCGCGCGCCACCCTGCTGCAGCGGTTCCGTGACTCCGGCAATGGCGTGCTGCTGGGGTCGGCCAGCTTCCGCGAAGGGGTGGACGTGGTCGGCGACGCCTTGAGCGTGGTGGTGATCGACAAGCTGCCGTTTGCCGCGCCGGACGACCCGGTGTTCGAGGCGCGACTGGAGGCGATCCGTCGCGATGGGGGCAATCCATTCCGCGACGAGCAGCTGCCGCAGGCGGTCATTGCGCTCAAGCAGGGTGTGGGACGGCTGATCCGCAGTGAGACCGATCGTGGCGTGCTGGTGCTGTGCGACCCGCGCCTGACCACCCGCGGTTATGGGCGGATCTTCATGGATTCGTTGCCGCCGTTCAGGCGTACGCGGGCGCTGACCGATGTCCAGGCCTTCTTTGCGCCACAATGGGCACCCGACGCTTCCGGGCCGGACCCGGTGCATGCCGCCGACAGTGCCGACGCTCCGTTCCCGACCTCCCTGTTCTGACCACGCCGCCGTGCCCATGAAACTGCTCGCCTTTGAAACCGCCACCGAAGCCTGTTCCGTTGCCGTCTACGTGGACGGCCAGGTGCATGAGCGCTTCGAGCTGGCTCCGCGTCGTCATGCCGAGCTGAGCCTGCCCTGGGCCGAGCAGCTGCTGGCAGAGGCGGGCGTGGCGCGTTCGCAGCTGGATGCGATCGCACTGGGCCGCGGGCCCGGCGCATTCACCGGTGTTCGTCTGGCCATTGCCATTGCCCAGGGCATTGCGCTGGCGCTGGATCGTCCGCTGATTCCGGTCTCTACCCTGCAGGCCCTGGCGCTGCGCGCGCCGGCGGGGCTTGACCAGGTGGTCAGCAGTATCGATGCGCGCATGGGCGAGGTCTATGTGGCCCGACAGGTGCGGGTGGATGGTATCTGGCAGCAGGGCGAAGAGCAGGTGTGCGCCCCCGATGCAGTGGAGCTGCCCGACGGCAGCCGCTGGTTCGGCGTGGGCACGGGCTTCGGAGCGGCGGATGGCCTGCTGGCCACCCGCCTGGCAGATCAACTGGACGGCGTGGATGCGCACGCATTGCCGCGCGCATCCGATGTGCTTGCACTGGCAGTACC
>JAEXNZ010000470.1 GCA_023439425.1 Pseudomonadota bacterium | reverse complement strand
ACGTACTTGCGGCGTGTCCCGGAGCGGGGCTGCCCGTTGCCCGCCCCGCACGGAACAACCAAGACGCTGCTTTACGCGACCAACCCGAGGCAAAGCGACACGCACTGACACACGCCGACACACGCCCCGCATAGCCCAGCACGAAAGGGGTTTCCGGTGTCACCGCGCAGGCGTGAAGGCCCCGGTAAACGCTTGGCACATATGCCCTCACGGATCGGCCGCTACACTCGGCCGTCGTAGAATCTTTGGGGTTGTTCTGCATGTTGGTACGCATCACCGCGCGCATCGCCGCTGGCCTTGGCCTGGCCCTTCTGGCCGCCTGTGGCAGCAAGGACGAGGCCGCTCGCCGGCAGGCTGAACAGGTCCCGGTGACCACCCAGGTGGTGCAGACCTCCGCGTGGAACGACACCCTGCAGGCCCTCGGCACCGCCAAGGCCCGCGAATCCGTCACCGTGACCGCCAAGGTCAGCGAGATCATCGAGAAGGTTCACTTCGAAAGTGGCCAGCAGGTCGCCGCCGGCACCCCCCTGGTCACCCTGCGTGGCCAGGCCCAGGAAGCCGCGCTCGTCCAGGCCCAGGCCACCTTTGCCGAAGCCGACCAGCTGTACAAGCGCCAGCGCGAACTCGCCGCCCAGCAGCTCGTCGCCAGTGCCACCCTCGACACCCAGCGCGCCATCCGCGATGCCGCCGAGGCTCGCGTGTTGGAAATGAAGTCCGATATCGGTGATCGCCGCGTCCGTGCCCCCTTCGCCGGCGTGCTCGGCATCCGCCAGGTCAGCGAAGGCTCGCTGGTCACCCCCACCACCGTCATCGCCACCCTCGACGACATCGAACGCATGCACGTCGACTTCCAGGTGCCGGAAGCCGAACTCGCCTCGCTCGCAAAGGGCGACAAGGTCACCGCCACCAGCGTCGCCTATCCCGGCCGCACCTTTGAAGGTGAAGTTGCCACCATCGACACCCGGGTCGATCCCGGCACCCGTGCCGTCACCGTCCGCGCCGACTTCATCAACGCCGACCACGCCCTGCGCCCCGGCATGCTGCTCGACGTGCGCATGTTCCGCCCCGAGCGCCAGGCGCTGGTCATTCCCGAAATCGCCGTCGTCCAGGTCGGGCGCGAATCCTTCGTCTATCGCGTGAAAGCCGATCAGAGCGTCGAGCGCGTCGATGTGGTCAGCGGTGCCCGCCGCGCCGGTGTGGTCGAAATCCGCGAAGGCGTGAAGGCGGGCGATCGCATCGTCGTGGATGGCACCGGAAAGCTGCGCCCCGGTCTGAAGATCAGTGACAGCCCCTCCGCCGCGCCGGCGACTGCCCCAGCCGAAACCCCAGCGGCGACCCCGGTCCAGGAGCCTGCGCAGAAGGCCACTACGCCAGTGGGTAACGCCGGATGAAACTCTCCAACATCTCCATCCAGCGGCCGGTGTTTGCCGTGGTGATGAGCCTGTTGCTGGTGGTGCTCGGCATCATGTCGTTCACCCGACTCACCCTGCGCGAGCTGCCCGCCATCGACCCGCCGATCGTCTCGGTCTCGGTCGACTACACCGGCGCTTCGGCCGCCGTCATCGAAAGCCGCATCACCCAGGTCCTCGAAGACGCCTTGGCCGGCATCGAGGGCATCGACACCATCAACGCGCGCAGCTCCAACGGTCGCTCGCAGGTCAGCATCGAATTCACCTCCAATCGGGATATCGAAGCGGCGGCCAACGATGTGCGCGATGCGGTCAGCCGCGTCGCCGACCGCATGCCCGAAGAGGCACGCCCGCCGGAAATCGCCAAGGTCGAAAGCGACGCCGACCCGATCATCTGGTTCAACATGACCTCCTCCAGCATGAACACGCTGGAGCTGAGCGATTACGCCGACCGTTACGTGGTCGACCGCTTCTCCAGCCTGGACGGTGTCGCCCAGGTCCGCATCGGCGGTCGCCAGCGCTACGCCATGCGCGTGTGGCTGGACCGCGACCAGCTGGCCGCGCGCGGCTTCACCGTCGGCGATGTGGAAACCGCGCTGCGCAATGAGAACGTCGAGCTGCCCGCCGGCCGCCTGGAATCCACCGACCGCGACTTCACGCTGCGCGTCGAGCGCAACTACGTGAAGCCGGAAGACTTCGCCACCATTCCGCTCGGCAAGGGCGCGGACGGCTACGTCGTGCGCATGGGCGACGTGGCCAAGATCGAACTGGCCTCGTCGGAGCGACGCGCCTACTACCGCAGCAATGGCGAGCCCGGCATCGGCCTGGGCATCGTCAAGACCTCCACCGCCAACTCGCTGGATGTCGCACGCACCGCACGCGCCGAGGCCGAGCGGGTCGGGCAGACCTTGCCCGACGGCACCCACATCTTCGTCGCCTTCGACAACACCACCTTCATTGAAGCGGCCGTGGATCGCGTCTACGCCACGCTGGTGGAAGCGATGCTGCTGGTGCTGGTGGTGATCTGGCTGTTCCTGGGCAGTTTCCGCGCCGCGCTGATTCCCGCGGTGACCGTGCCGGTCTGTCTGGTCGCCGCGTTCATCGCGCTGTATGCCTTCGGTTTCTCGATCAACCTGCTCACCCAGCTGGCGCTGGTGCTGAGTATCGGCCTGGTGGTCGACGATGCCATCGTGGTGGTGGAAAACGTGCAGCGCCGCATCGATCTTGGCGAGCCGCCGCTGGTCGCGTCCAAGCGCGGTACCGCGCAGGTGGCGTTCGCGGTGATTGCCACCACCGCGGTGCTGGTGGCGGTGTTCCTGCCGGTGGGCTTCCTGGAAGGCAACACGGGGCGCCTGTTCCGCGAACTGGCGGTGGCGCTGGCCGCTGCCGTGGCCTTGTCGGCCTTCGTGGCGCTGACGCTGACCCCGATGATGGCGTCCAAGCTGCTCAAGCCGCATACCGGCCAGGCTCCGAAGGGGCTGCACGGCTTCATCAACCGCAACCTGGACCGGGTCTCCGCCAGTTACGGTCGCTTCCTCGACGCGCACGTCGGCCGCCCCTGGATGTACATCGTGGTGATGGTGCTGGCGCTTGCCGCCAGCGCGCTGCTGCTCAAGGTGCTGCCATCGGAGCTGGCCCCGGCTGAAGACCGTGGCTCGTTCCAGATCATGATCGATGGCCCGGAAGGGGCCGGCTACGACTACACCGTGGGTCAGGTGCAGCAGGTGGAGCAGATCGTGACCGGCTTTGTCGGTGACGACAAACCCATCGCCCGCGCCAATCCGCGCGTGCCCGGTGGTTTCGGTGCCAGCGAGGAAATGCACACCAGCCGCATCAGCGTGTTCCTGCAGCCTTGGCGCGAGCGCGACACCAACACCATGGACGTCGCGGCGGAACTGCAGAAGCATCTGGATGTGATGCGCGGCGTGCGCGTGCGCACCCAGGTCGGCGGTGGCTTGGTGCGCAGTGGCGGACAGCCGTTCCAGATCGTGCTGGGCGGCCCCGAATACGCGGAAATCGCCCAGTGGCGCGATCGCATGCTGGCGCGCATGGCCGACAACCCCGGCCTGGTCGGGCCGGACTCGGATTACAAGGAAACCCGCCCGCAGATGCGGGTCAACATCGACCGCCAGCGTGCGGCCGACCTGGGCGTGTCGGTCACCGCGATTGGTTCGGCGTTGGAAACCATGATGGGGTCGCGCCGGGTCACCACCTTCGTCGACAACGGTGAGGAATACGACGTGCTGGTCCAGGCCGGTCGTGAAGGCCGCGCCACCCCGGACGACCTGGCGGCGATCCGGGTGCGCGCCAGCAGTGGCGAACTGGTGCCGCTGTCCAACCTGGTCACCCTCAGTGAAGTGGCCGAGGCCGGCAATCTGAACCGCTTCAACCGCCTGCGCTCGATCACCATCAGCGCCGGTCTGGCTCCGGGTTACCCGCTGGGCGAGGCCATCGCCTGGGCCCAGCAGACCGCCCGCGAGGAACTGCCGCAGCACGCCCAGATCGACTGGAAGGGCGAATCGCGCGAGTACCAGAACGCGGGCAGCGCGGTGCTGCTGACCTTTGCCATGGCCCTGCTGGTGGTGTATCTGGTGCTGGCCGCGCAGTTCGAAAGCTTCATCCACCCCCTGGTGATCATGCTGACCGTGCCACTGGGCGTACTGGGCGCGTTGCTCGGCCTGTATGTGAGTGGGGGCACCATCAACCTGTTCAGCCAGATCGGCATCGTCATGCTGGTCGGCCTGGCGGCCAAGAACGGCATCCTGATCGTGGAGTTCGCCAACCAGCTGCGCGACGAAGGCCGCGACGTGCACCGCGCCATCGTCGAATCCTCGATGGTCCGCCTGCGTCCGATCCTGATGACCTCCATCGCCACCGTGGTCGGGGCCATCCCGCTGGTGGTCGCCGGTGGCCCCGGCTCGGCCAGCCGCGGCACCATCGGCATCGTGGTGATCTTCGGCGTCACCGTGTCCACGTTCCTGTCGTTGTTCGTGGTGCCGGCCTTCTATGCCGTGCTCGCCCCGTACACGCGCTCGCCCGAAGCCGTGGCCCGCGAGCTGGAGAAGCAGGAAGCCGAGACCCCGTCCGTACGCGGTCACGCGTAACCTGAACGGTGCCAACCAACGGTTGGCACCTACCGGTAGGCGCTTCAATCAGCGAGAATCAGGGCGGTCCCTTCCAGCCGACGGGACGCCCTTCATTTTCCGCCGACTGGAGAGAGCGCGTGGAAGCAGCCGTACATTTCATCAATGGCATCATCTGGAGCAAGGCCCTGATCGGGGTCTGCCTCCTTGCAGGTCTGTACTTCAGCCTGCGCACCCGCTTCATGCAGATCCGCGGTTTCGTGGAAATGTGCCGCCTCACCGTGAAGGGTGAAAAGTCCGACGCCGGTGTGTCCTCGTTCCAGGCGCTGGCGATGTCGATGGCCGGCCGCATGGGCATCGGCAACATCGCCGGTGTGGCCACCGCCATCGCCTTCGGCGGCCCTGGTGCCATCTTCTGGATGTGGATCATGGGCTTCCTCGGCGCGTCCACGTCGTACGTCGAGTGCACCCTGGCCCAGATCTACAAGACCAAGGACGCCGAAGGGCGCTACCGCGGCGGTCCGGCGTACTACATTGAAAAGGCCATGGGCCTGAAGTGGTATGCCATGGCCTTCGCCATCGCCACGATCATCGCGGCTGGTTTCCTGATGCCGGGCGTGCAGGCCAATGCCATCGCCGACAGCATCATCAACGCCTGCCGGGGTGGCGCACTGTGCGGTCCGCTCGACGGCCAGGCCTTCGGCATGGAACAGGTCGCCGCGCTCAAGCTCGGCATCGGCATCGTAGTGGCCCTGCTGCTGGCGGTGGTGATCTTCGGCGGCGTCAAGCGCATCGCCAACTTCGCCGAGATCGTGGTGCCGTTCATGGCCGCCGGCTTCATCCTGATGGCCGTGGTCATCATGATCATCAACTACGAGCGCGTGCCGGAAATGTTCGGCATCATCTTCAACAGCGCGTTCGGTACCCACGCCGCCTTCGGCGCGATGATGGGTCTGGCCATTGAATGGGGTGTCAAGCGCGGCATCTACGCCAACGAAGCCGGCCAGGGCTCGGGCCCGCACGCCGCCGCGGCGTCGGAAGTCTCGCACCCGGCCAAGCAGGGGTACGTGCAGGCCTTCGCGATCTACTTCGACACCATGATGGTGTGCACCGCCACCGCCTTCCTGATTCTGGCCAGCGGCACCTACAACGTGTACTCGCCGGTGGAAGGCGCGGCACCGATCTTCCAGGGCCTGGCCGGCATTCCGGAAGGTGCGGGCTACGCCCAGGCCGGTGTGGAAGCCGTACTGCCGGGCTGGGGCGCGTCGTTCGTGTCGATGGCGATCTTCTTCTTCGCCTTCACCACCATCATGGCGTACTACTACATGGCCGAGACCAATCTCAGCTATGTGAACCACAACAAGCATCGCCCGCTGACCGTGCTGCTGCTGCGCCTGGGCATCATCGGCATGGTGATCTTCGGTGCCTTCCACAACGCCACCCTGGCCTGGGGCCTGGGCGACATCGGGGTCGGCCTGATGGCGTGGCTGAACATCATTGCCATCTTCATCATCCAGAAGCCGGCCATGCTGGCCCTGCGCGACTACGAACGGCAGAAGAAGCTGGGCCTGGACCCGGTCTTCGACCCGGACGCGCTGGGCATCAAGCGCGCCGACTTCTGGCGTCAACGCAAGCTGGAGCTGTCCCGTAGTGAATGATCCCTGGAAAA
Organism: Pseudomonadota bacterium; assembly: GCA_023439425.1. Classification (GTDB taxonomy): domain Bacteria; phylum Pseudomonadota; class Gammaproteobacteria; order Xanthomonadales; family Xanthomonadaceae; genus Stenotrophomonas. The sequence continues at coordinate 3,696 of JAEXNZ010000470.1, read as the reverse complement.
ACGCACGCCGCCCGTCGGCGCGCCCGCCGCGCGCCACCCCGCTGCCCCCGCGAGAGGGTGGTGGGCACGGCGGTGGACATGGCACGCCGCCCGGTCGTGGCAACGACGAGCTGCGTTTGTACGGCCTGAATGCCGTGCTGGCCCTGTTCGAGCGACGCCCGCAGGCGCTACGCAAGCTGTACCTGGCCGAGGCGATGATTCCGCGCCTGCAGCCGCTGCTGAAATGGTGTGTGGCCAACCGCGTCGGCTATCGCGTGGTGGAGGAGGGCGACCTCAACAAGCTCGCTGCCACCACCCATCACGAAGGCGTGGTGGCCGACGTGCTGCGTGCGCCCATGCTGGAACTGGGCGAGTGGCTGGAAAGCCTGCCGGCTGGCAAGCCGGTGTTGGCGCTGTGGCTGGACGGCGTGGGTAATCCGCACAACTTCGGGGCCATTCTGCGTTCGGCCGCGCATTTCGGCGTGGCCGGTCTGCTGCTGCCGCCAGGGGCCACGCTGGCCCTGTCCGGGGCCGCCGCACGCGTTGCAGAGGGTGGTGCCGAAGCGGTGCCGCTGGTGCGTCTGCCCGAACTGCCGCAGGCGATGGCGCAGCTGCGCCAGGCCGGTTTCGGTCTGGCGGCCACGCTGGTCGAAGGTGGCGACAACCTGTTCGCCAGCACGCTGCCGGCGCGGCTGGTGTATGTGATGGGTGCAGAGGGTGAGGGCATGGACCGCGACCTGGCCCAGGACTGCGACCTGCAGGTGTCCATTCCCGGTAGCGGTGCGGTGGAAAGCCTCAATGTCGCCTCGGCGACGGCGGTGCTGCTGTCACACTGGTACGCGCAAGTGGGCGACGCTCGGAAGGCGTCGCGCTGATCTGATTGACCGGGGTGGCGCAGCTGCGCTGCCCCGCGTGGTGTGACCAACTGCTGCCATTCAGCAGTGACTACAGGCGATTCGGAGTTTTCGGATGGTGGCGCGACTGTTGAATGCGCCACTCTGAGCAGCGGTACTGTATTGCGTAGGTGAGGAGAGACACCCACGCAGTGCGGCACCGTTGTCCGGAACACGGACCGTCCGTGTCGCTCACCGCGTGGGGTGTGACGAATCCCGGTAGCCCGGTCGCTCTGCGACCGGGCCTTTTTTTGTGCCCGACGCCCGTAGTGACACGCCATGCGTGTCTCGCTTTCCCGTAGGGCTCCACAAATCCAGCCACAAGCGACAACCATTGTCGCAATCAACACCAACATGCCCACAAAGTTCACAGAACCCCCAACTTTGAACATTTAATGATTTTTCAACGCGACAGCCCCCGGCAGATTGCAGCTTCCAACACCACAGGAAGCACCCATGTCGCGACTGATCCCCCTGGCCCTGGCCACCCTGATGTTCGTTCCGGCAGTGGCCTCGGCCAGCGAGCGCACCCTCGACGGCGTCAACTTCACCGGCCCGCTGATCACCCCGAATCCGGCCGGCATGCCCAAGGGCAACGCCTACGTCGAGCCGTATCTGATCCGCACCGACAGCAACGGCTACTACGATGGCGAAGGCCATCGCCATGACAGTCCCGACAGCAGCGCCTGGTTGATGGTGCTGCCGATCGCCTACGGTCTGGGCGAACGTGTCACCGCCCAGGTCAACCTCAGCGCGGCCCGCGTCGAGGCTGCAGGCACGCGCAGCCGCGGTTTCCGCGCCGGCGACACCACCGCCATGGTCCAGTACGCGCTGCAGAAGTCCAACGAAGACGGTACCCGCCCGGCCATCTCGCTGTCGGTCACCCAGCGCTACGCCACCGGCAGCTATGACCGCATCGGCGGTAATCCGCTCAATGCGCAGGGCGATGGCGTGCAGCGCACCAGCTTCGGCCTGGGCATGCAGCAGGTCGTCTGGATGCCCAACGATCGACCGCTGCGCTGGCGCGCGCAGCTCACCGCCAGCCCAGCCCCGGCGCGCGTCGCCCTGAATGACAACAGCGTGTACGGCACCCCGGACGGCTTCCGCGGCAACTACGCCCCCGGCTCGCTGCTGGGCGTTTCCGCCGCCGCCGAGTACAGCTTCAGCTCGCGCTGGGTGGGCGTGTTCGAAGTAGCGGCCAGTCGTCAGTCCGACCGTCGCCTCAGCGGCTATGCGCCCGGTGTCGACGGCAACGCAGAGCGCGTTGAACTGCGTCTGCCGGCGACCCGCGTGGTCAGTCTGGCTCCCGCCGTGGAATACCACTTCTCGCCGAACGTCGGTCTGATCGCCGGCGTGGAGTTCAGCGTGGCCGGCCGCAACACCGGCAGCTACATCAGCCCGCAGATCGCGCTGGGCATGTTCTTCTGACAGCAGGAGGTTCCTTGAACATTGAAGCCATTGTCACCTACGTCGTAGGCGTGGTCTGGAGCCCCGTGCTGGTCGCTCTGTGTCTGCTGGTCGGCCTGTACTTCAGCCTGCGTACGCGCTTCATCCAGTTGCGGGCGCTGCCGGACATGCTGCGCCTGATGACCCAGGGGCGCAGTTCCGGTTCGGGCGTGTCCTCGTTCCAGGCGCTAAGCATGTCGCTGTCCAGCCGGGTCGGCGTAGGCAACATCGCCGGTGTGGCCATGGCCATTGCCTACGGTGGGCCGGGTGCGATCTTCTGGATGTGGCTGGTGGCCTTCCTCGGCGCGGCCAGCGCGTTTGTCGAGTCCACCCTGGCGCAGATCTACAAGGAGCGCGACAGCAATGGCATGTTCCGCGGCGGCCTGGCCTACTACATCGAGCGCGGGCTGGGTAAACGCTGGTACGCGGTGTTGTTCGCCCTCAGCACGCTGGTGGCGTGCGGGCTGTTCCTGCCCGGCACCCAGTCCAACGCGATTGTCAGTGCGGTGGATGAAGCGTGGGCGATTCCGGGCTGGGTGACCGCTGCGGTGATCGGCAGCGGTGTGGCCCTGGTGCTGTTCGGCGGCGTGCGCCGGATCGCCCAGGTCACGCAGGTGGTGGTGCCGGTGATGGCGGTCGGCTATCTGCTGGTGGCGGGCATCGTCATGGTGCTCAACGTCGACGCGGTACCGGAGATGTTCGTGATGATTCTGCGCAGCGCGTTCGGCACCGACGCCGCGTTCGGCGCGATGATCGGCACGGCCATTCAGTGGGGCGTGCGGCGCGGCGTGCTGTCCAACGAGGCGGGCATGGGCAGTGGTGCCCATCCTGCCGCCGCGGCAGACGTGTCACATCCGGTCAAGCAGGGTCTGGTGCAGGCGTTCTCGGTGTACATCGACACCATGGTGGTGTGCAGTGCTACCGCGTTCCTGATCCTCTCCACCGGTGCGTACAACGTCTACGACCCGCTGTCGCAGACGGGGCAGTTCATCGTCTCCAACGTCGGCGCACTGGAAGCCGGGCCGCGTTACGTGCAGCAGGCGGTGGAATCGGCGCTGCCCGGGTTTGGTCGCTCGTTCATTGCGTTGGCCATCCTGCCGTTCGCGTTCACCACCATCCTGGCGCTTTACTACACCGCCGAGACCAACCTGGTGTACCTCAGCCGCAACCGGCCGTCGCCGAAGCTGCTGGCCGCATTCCGGATCGCCTTCCTGGCGGCAATGAGCTATTCGGCGCTGAACACCGCGACTGTGGCGTGGACGCTGGGCGACATCGGCGTCGGCATGATGTGCTGGTTGAACATCATCGCGTTGCTGCTGCTGCAGAAGCCGGCATTGGCGGCTCTGCGCGATTACGAGGCGACACGAGGTAGTGGAAA
>JAEXNZ010000451.1 GCA_023439425.1 Pseudomonadota bacterium | reverse complement strand
GTCCTGGCTGCTGAGCGGGCGCAGCACGCCATTGGCTTCGTCGAAGGTGGTGTTCTGGCTCAGCGTGGCCAGCTGGTTGCTGACGTCCAGGCTGTACTGCCACTTGTTGCCGTCGACCTTGCTCAGGGTCATCTTGCCCGGTGCCTGCACGCCCATGTAGTTGGCCTGGTACTCCGCCGTAAACGGCTGCAGCGCCATCGCCGGCAGGCTGGTCAGGGCCAGCGCACCTGCGGCAATCCAGGTCAGGGGACGGTTGAGGATGGTCATGCTCACACTCCTTGATATTCGATCAGGCGCAGATCAACTCGATCTTCGCCGTCTTCGCGTTGCAGGATCCGCACCGGGGTAGGAACCCCGTTGGCGACCCAGAGAATGGTTTCGTCGTTGCCGCCGTTGGTGCGATACACCCGCAGCGCGTTGTAGGACAGCTCGCCGACCTGAACGTTCTCGGTCTCGGGCGCTGCCTGGTAATCGTGCTGGCGCACCCGGCCGACATCGACATAGCGGTAATGCATCTGCGCACCCGGGCGGGCGTCGCGCATGATCGCCAGATTGATCAGCAGTGCGCTCTGGTCGCCCGGTTGCAGCGGAATGGGTTGGGTGCGTTCCTTCTTCAGATCGCCCACCCACTGCGCCGTGCCGGCCTGCCAGTTGTAGGTGCCGGTCACCTTCTTGCCGAGGAACAGGCCCTTGCGCACCGTCGCTTGGCTGAGCGGTACGTAGACTTCGCCCTGCTTCTCGAACACGGTGCTCTGTTCCAGGTTCAAACCCAGCACGCTTGCAAAGCCGCGTCGGCCGACCACCTGCATGTCCACGCGCCACTGCGCGCCACCGGTGTGGGTGACGCGCATGGTGGCATCACCGGCCTCCTTGCCCTTGTACAAGGCCTGGTAGGTGGCGGTGAACGGCTCCAGCGGTGGCGGCTCCCAGGCCAATGCGGGCAGCATCGGCGGGGCCGGTTCGGCCGGTGGTTCCGGCGTGGCTGGTGGCTCCTGCGCGGCGGCAACGGCCACCGTGCACAGCAGTGCACCGAGCATCAGCACGGGCTTGAACAGCACCTTGGAAGAGGACGTTCTCATGCGGGCGCACAAACGAAGGAGGAGGGAGGATGCCAGTGTCCAGGTCAGCAGCGCGTGTGCGCCGTGACTAGGCGTTCAGTTCTCCGGCGCAATCTAGGCGCAGTGGACTGAACAGGGGGTTGCCGTCCACCTGGAGCTGACCGTGGCGTTCAGCCACGCGGTCGGCCACCAGCCAGCGCAGGCTGGCGATCAGCAGTGGGTGTTCCACCGCCAGCACGCGCTGGGCCAGCGCTTCAGGGGTGTCACCGGCTTGAACGGGCACATGCGCCTGGGCCAGCACCGTGCCGGCGTCCAGTTCCGGTACCACGAAGTGCACGCTGGCTCCGGCTTCGGCATCGCCGGCTTCCAGCGCACGGGCATGGGTATGCAGGCCCTTGTACTTCGGCAGCAGCGACGGATGGATGTTGATCAGGCGGCCGGAAAATCGCTGCACGAAGGCTTCGCCCAGAATGCGCATGTAGCCGGCGCAGACGATCCAGTCCGGTGCAAAGCCGGCCAGTGCATCGCCCAGTGCGGCGTCGAATGCGGCGCGGTCCGCGAACGCTTTCGGTGAACGCGCCCAGCGCCGTTCCGGGGCGACCTTCAGCAATGCCGAGGCGTCGGGCTTGTCCGACAGCACGCCAATCACTTCAGCATCCAGCGTGCCGGCGGCAATGGCGTCGATGATGGCCTGCAGGTTGCTGCCCCGCCCGGAGGCCAGCACGGCAATACGGGCGGTCATGCGACGACGGTGCTCCCCGGCGCGGCGAAGGCGGTTTTGACTTCTGGCTTCAGGAGCACGATGAACGCGTAGACGCCCAATGCGATGCCCAGTGCGCCGGCAAGGCACGAAGCGCCGGCAGCGATCAGACACAACTGATGGCGCTGCCGTTGGCCCATTGCCTTGGCGGCCAGGAAACTGACCACACCCACGCAGGCGAACACCAGGCTGGCGGCCAGCAGCAGCACGATCAACAGCATGGGCTGGGCACCCGGATCCATGCTGTTGCTTTCGGCGGCATATCCCGCAAAAGCGATGGGAATCATCACCACGGCGATGCACAGCTGGATGGCACCCAGCACATAGAACAGGATCTTCAGCGTGTGCAGGTGAGAGTTGATCTGGATGGGATTCCAGACGCCCGGCGGCGTCACCGGGCCGCGCGGGCCATTGAGCGGGGGAGGCGTGGCGGCCATGGTGATCTCAGGAGTGAACGGAAGCAGGGGCGTCGAACGCCGCCTTGACCGAAGGGCGCAGCAGCACGATCAGGGTGAATACACCCAACACTGTGCCGAAGGGCATGAACATGCACAGGAATGCGGCCACCACCAGGCACAAGGTGTGGCGACGACGCGCGGACAGGCAGCGTCCGGCATACACGGTGAACGCTGCGAGGGTCAGACCGCCCAGAATGAACAACCCGCCGAGGGCCACGAACACCCAGCCGACCATGCGCCCATCTTCGGCGGGGTTGCCATTGGCATCGTTCATGGGCATCGCGCCGGTGATCACACCGATGCCGATGGCCACGTGGATCAGCGGAAACAGCGAGAACAGCGCGATAATGCCGCCGACCACGTAGTGGAAGATCGACAGCAACCGCAGGTGGTTGGCGTCCTCCAGGCTCAGGCTTGGAAGGGCCGGGGGCTGATGGCTCATGAGCGGCTCCGTCCGAACGCGGCTTTCACCGGTGGCCGCGTCAGTTGAATGATGTTGAGCAAGCCCACGATCAGCACGGGGCCTGCCAGGAACGTGGCAGCACTTGCCAGCATGCACAGCAGGTAGCCGCGTCGGCGGGCGAGGCAGGTGCCCGCGACGATCAGCGCTATCCCGGCGCATGCGGGCATGGCGATGAACACATACGTGAGCGCGGACGGTGGGCGAATCTCAACGGGGATGCTCGCAAACATGTCGCTGACGATGAACCATGTGGGCACGGTCCACAGCAGGCACAGGAGTGCCGCGCCGAAGTTCACCCGCGTCAGCCAGCGCGGAACATCCGGTGCCGCGGTGGCACCGGAGGGTAGGGGTGGAATCGATGCATCCATGCCGAACTCCTTGGTGACTCAGCCGATGTGTACGCGTTCGGCACCGGTGGCCGGAACCACCTGGCCGATGGTCCAGTGGTCCAGACCCTGTGCCTTGACCGCCGCGGACACGGCGTCGGCCTGGTCGGCGGGCACGATCAGCACGAAGCCGATGCCGCAGTTGAAGGTGCGCCACATTTCGCTGTCGGCGACCGCACCTTCCTTCTGCAGCCACTGGAACACCGGCGGCAGGGTCCAGGACGAGGCCTGGATGTCCAAACCGAGGCCTTCGGGCACCACGCGGATGATGTTCTCGGTCAGGCCACCACCGGTGATGTGGGCCATGCCGTGGATGGCTTCGCCGTGCGACTTCAGCAGGGCCAGGATGGGCTTCACGTACAGGCGGGTGGGGGCCATCAGTGCGTCGACCAGCTTGACCCCGCCTTCCAGCTCCAGGTCAGCCGGGCGGCCGGCGCGGTCATAGATGCGGCGGACCAGCGAGTAGCCGTTGGAGTGCGGGCCGGAGGAGGCGATGCCGATCAGCACGTCGCCGGCAGTGACGCTGGCCCCGTCCTTCAGTTCGCTCTTTTCCACGGCGGCCACGGTGAAGCCGGCCAGGTCATACTCGCCCGGGGCATACATGTCGGGCATTTCAGCGGTTTCACCGCCGATCAGGGCGCAGCCAGCCTCGGTGCAGCCATTGGCGATGCCGCCAACCACCGCAGCGGCCGTGTCGATGTCCAGCTTGCCGGTGGCGAAGTAGTCCAGGAAGAACAGCGGCTCGGCCCCCTGCACCAGCACGTCGTTGACGCACATGGCGACCAGGTCGATGCCGATCGTATCGTGGCGGTTCAGCTGGTGGGCCAGCTTCAGCTTGGTGCCGACGCCGTCGGTACCGGACACCAGCACCGGCTCACGGTACTTGTTGGACAGGTCGAACAGCGCGCCAAACCCACCCAGGCCGCCCATCACTTCCGGGCGGAAACTGCGCTTCACCAAGGGCTTGATCCGCTCGACCAGTTCATTGCCCGCGTCGATGTCGACACCGGCGTCGCGGTAGGTGAGGGGGGCGGGGGAAGACGGAGTCTGGGTCACGGGCGTCGGGCTGCGCTGGAGTGAAAGCGGGATTTTAACAGGCCACGTTGGCGCGCAGGCCCTATTCGGGCAACAATTCCCCCCGGATACGCTCAATGGAAGACCTGATGCGCCGCAGCCTCATTCTCATGATGTTCCTCGCGCTGTGCCTGCCGGTGGCCACGATGGCCCAAAGCGGCATGCGCACCGAAGGCGACGTGGCCAGTGCCACCGGGGCCTACGAGGCCGAAGTACCGGTCAACAGCCAGTCCGATGCCGACCGCACCGGAGCCCTGGCGCGCGCGCTGGGCAATGTGCTGGCCAAGCTCTCCGGCGACCGCAGCGTGATGACCCGCCCCGGCGTGGTGCAGGCGCTGCGCGGAGCCAAGGACTACGTGGAAAGCTACGACTACCGCCAGGACCAGAGCACCTCGGCCAGCGGTGCGCCCAGCTACCGCACCATGCTGGTGGCCCGGTTCCGCCAGGACGACGTGGACGGGCTGATTTCCGCGCTGGGCCTGCCGTTGTGGCCGCAGCCCCGGCCCAAGCCGGTGATCTGGCTGGCCATCGACGACGGTTCCGGCCCGCGCCTGGTGACGGTGCAGCAGGCCAATGCAGCCCGCCCGCTGCTGAACCGCGCCGTCGAGCGTGGCTACAAGCTGGGCCTGCCGACCGGCAGCGCGGCTGAACAGGCCCTGGTGGGCGCGATCTGGCGCCAGGACACCGCCTCGGTGGCGCGCGCTTCGGCCCGTTACGCCCCGCCGATGCAGTTGGTCGGCAAGCTGTACCGCGATAAGGCCGGCGGCTGGGTCGCCGACTGGGTGTTCGTCGATGGCGGCCGTGAGCTGAACAAGTGGACCACCAAGGATTCCGATGCCCGCCGCGCCATGGCCGGCGGTGCGGACGGTGCGGCTGACGCGCTGGTGAAGCGCTACGCCAAGGCCGGTGCTGCCACCGGCGCGGCCGGCACCTACACCATTGCAGTGACCGGACTGGACAACGCCGAGGACTACATGCGTCTGGTAGCCGGGCTGCGTGAGAACCCGGTGGTACGCAACATCACCCCGGTGCGGGCCTCGGGCAACCGCCTGGAGCTGGCGCTGGAAATGACCACCGGGCTGTCCGGCCTGAACCGCATGCTGGGCGAGAACGGCGTGATCGTGCCGCTGGCTCCGCTGCCGGTGCCGATTGACGAAAACGACGCCACCACCCTGCCGCCGCCCCCCGCCAGCAACGAGTACCGCCTGCGATGATCCTGACACCGGAAGCCGAGATCGCCCAGTTTCTGCGACGCGTCAAATATGTATTGCTGGCCCTGGCCATCGGCTGGGTGATCAGCCTGCTGGCCCCGATCCTCACCCCGTTCGTGCTGGCGCTGGCGCTGGCGTGGCTGGGCGACCCGCTGGTCGACCGCATCGAGGCCACCGGCCGCTCGCGCAACACCGGCGTGGTGCTGGTGTTCGTGGCGATGGTGCTGGTGATCACCGCGCTGCTGGTGATCCTGGTGCCGATGATCGAGCGCCAGATCGCCACCTTGATCGCGGCCGTTCCGCAGGCGCAGGCCTGGCTGATGCAGACCGGCATTCCGTGGTTCGAACAGAAGACCGGCCTTCAGGTGATGCAGTGGATGGACCCGGACCGGCTGATCGACTGGGTGCGCAGCCACTGGCAGCAGGCCGGCGGCTTCGCCAAGACCTTCTTCGGTTACGTGTCGCGCTCGGGCTTTGCGATGGTGACCTGGGTGGTCAACATCCTGCTGCTGCCGATTCTGGCGTTTTACTTCCTGCGTGACTGGGACAAGCTGGTGGAGCGGGTGGCTTCGACCATTCCCCGCAACCACATTGGCACGATCAGCAAGCTGGCGCGTGAGTCCAACGAGGTGCTGGGCGCGTTCATCCGCGGCCAGTTCCTGGTTATGATCGCGCTGGGCGTGATCTACGCGGCGGGCCTGTCGCTGGTGGGGTTGAAGCTGGGCCTGTTGATCGGCCTGGTGGCGGGTCTGATCAGCTTCATTCCGTACCTGGGTGCGACCACCGGCATCGTGATGGCGGTGGTGGCGGCGCTGGTGCAGGCGCAAGGGTTTGACCTGAAGCTGCTGCTCCTGGTGGGCGTGGTGTTCACGGTGGGCCAACTGCTGGAAAGCTACGTGCTCACCCCGCGCATCGTGGGCGACAAGATCGGCCTGCATCCGGTGGCGGTGATCTTCGCGGTGATGGCGGGCGGCCAGTTGTTCGGCTTCCTGGGCATGCTGCTGGCGCTGCCGGTGGCGGCGGTGAGCAACGTGCTGCTGCGCTATGCGCACCAGCGTTACCGCGAGAGCGAGCTGTACGTGGGCGAGACGGCGATTGCGCTGGATTCCTACATCGACCGCCGCGCTGACACGATCGTGGTGCCGAAGGACCCCGACCTGAAGGGAGCATGGTGCCGCAGCTGCCGCTTGCCCTGCGCTACCCGCAGGACGAGCGCCTGGAAACCTTCATCGGCGCGCCGGACGGCGCGCTGGCGCAGCTGCGTGCGATTGCGGTGGGAGCAGCGCACGACTGGGTGTACCTGGAAGGCGCGGCGGGCACGGGCAAGACGCATCAGGCGCTGGCGATGTGTTCGCTGGCGCAGCAGGCGGGGCGGCAGCCGACCTATCTGCCGTTGAAGGCGGTGGCGGGACGCGTGCGGGCGGCATTGGAGTCGCTGGAAGGGCGCGACCTGGTCACCCTGGACGGTCTGGACGCGATCGTGGGCAACCGCGAAGACGAAGTGGCGCTGTTCGATTTCCACAACCGGGCGCGCACGACGGCCATCACGCTGATGTACACGGCGCAGCACGCGCCGGACCAGCTGGGACTGGTGCTGCCTGACCTGCGCTCACGCCTGCAGCAGTGCGTGCGGGTGGTGCTGCAGCCGCTGGATGATGAGGGCCGCGCAGCGGTGCTGCGCGAACGCGCGGTGCGACGCGGGCTGAGCATCGACGAGGCATCGATCGAATGGCTGCTGACCCGCACGGGACGCGAGCTGGGCAGCCTGGTGAGCCTGCTGGACTGGCTGGACCGCGAATCCATGGCGGCGCAACGCCGCATTACCGTGCCTTTTCTGCGCCAGGTCGTCGAGGATGGCGCGGCACGGCTGTGACGCCCCCGTAGAGGCCCCCCCCCCGCGGCGGGGCGCGCGGGGGGGGGGGGGG
>JAEXNZ010000433.1 GCA_023439425.1 Pseudomonadota bacterium | reverse complement strand
ACATAGGCGACCAGCATCGAATCGCGCAGCAGCACCGCCACACGGTCTACCGCCGGAACCGCGCGCAGCACCGCCTCGATCTCGCCCAGCTCGATGCGCAGGCCGCGCAGCTTCACCTGGTGGTCGCTGCGCCCCAGGTACTCCACCGCACCGTCGCGACGCCAGCGCGCCCGGTCGCCGGTGCGGTACATCCGCGCACCGGGCACGTGCGGGTCGGCGATGAAGCGTTCGGCGGTCAGGTCATCGCGCCCCAGGTAACCGCGCGCCAGCTGCACCCCGCCCAGGTACAGGTCGCCGGGCACGCCGTCGGGCAGAGCGCGCAGCTGGTCATCCAGCACATACAGACGCGTGTTCCAGACCGGGTAGCCGATCGGTACCGGCTGCGAGGTGTCCTCGGCACTGGCCGGCCACCAGCTCACATCCACGGCGGCTTCGGTGGGGCCGTACAGATTGTGCAGCTGCGCCTGCATGCGCGCATGGAATCGGTCGCGCAGCGCCGCGTCCAGCGCTTCTCCACTGGTGAACACCTGGCGCAACGCGAGCCCCTGCGATTCCGGCACGGCCAGGAAGGCGTCCAGCATCGAGGGCACGAAATGGACCGTGCTGATCCCCGCAGTGCGGATCAGCCGTGCCAGCGCCTGCGGGTCGCGATGCACATCCGGGGCTGCAATCACCAGCGTGCCGCCACTGATCAGCGGCAGGAAGAATTCCCACACCGATACGTCGAAGGTCGCCGGCGTCTTCTGCAGCACGCGGTCGGCGGCCCCGAAGCCGTAGTGATGCCGCATCCACTGCAGACGGTTGACGATGGCCCGGTGCTCCACCAGCACGCCCTTGGGTTCACCGGTGGAGCCGGAGGTGAAGATCACATAGGCAGCGTCGGCAGGCCGCACGCTGTCATCCAACGCGTCCGACGCCTGCTCCGACCAGTCCGCTGGTGCCAGCACTGGCAGGGCGCCGAAGCGCGCTGCGGCTTCTGCCTCGGCAAGCACGCAGGCCGGCTGGCCGATCTCCAGCACCCGACGCAGCCGCGCATCCGGATGCGCCAGATCCACCGGTAGGTAAGCCGCGCCGGCTCGCAGCACCGCCACCAGTGCCACCAGCAACGACAGCGAACGCGGCAGCGCCACCACCACGCGGCTCTCACGTGCCACACCGCACGCGCGCAGTTGCAGCGCCAGCGCCCTGCTGCGCGCCTCCAGCGCCGCATAGCTGAGCGATTCGCCCTCGAACTCCAGCGCGATGGCATCCGGCGCGACGCGCATCTGCGCCAGCAACAGCGCCGTCAGCGAAACATCCTCGACCGGATGCGCGGTCGCATTGACCGCATGCAGCCACTGCCGCGCCTCGTCCGGGGTGGCCAGTGGAATGTCCCCCATGCAGCCGCCCTCGCCCAGCACGCGCAGTCCCTCTGCCACGAAATGCGGCAGGCGCGCGGCATGTGCCGCCGTCGCGTCGAGGTCGAACATCGCCGGGTTCGCTTCGATCTCCAGCTGCAGGCCGGTCACGGCATCACCGCGGAAGCCGAAGCTGATCTCGTCCACCGGGCCGGTGCCCAGGATCTCCCGCGTGGCCGGGGCCCCCTCCCACGGCAGCGGCCGATAGAACGGCTGCACATTGACCAGCGGCCCGTGCAGACGATGCTGACGACCGACCCAGCCCAGGTCGCGACGCAGCTGTTCCCCCCGGTAGCGGCCATGACGACGTCCACGCACCAGGTCACGCACGGTCTCGCGCAGGTACGCCTCCACGCTGTCCTCATCGCGTGCGCGCGTGCGCAACGGCAACACGTTCATCACCATGGCCGGCACCCGCGCCGAGGCGCTGCCCAGCCGCCCCATGCTCGGCACGCCCAGCACCACTTCGTCCTGCGCGGTCATGCGCAGGCAATAGGCCGCTACCAGCGCGGTCAGCAGGTCCGGCCAGGGCTGGCCGATCTGCGCGGCGGCGGTATGCAGTGCCGAACACAAGACAGCTGGCACCGGCCAGACACCGCGCAGCGCATCCGCTGCGGGCGCGGCCGCGCTGCCGGCCTCGGCCGGTACCGCGTCGCTCATGTAGGCCTGCCACCACGCCGCGTCGGTGCTGCGACGCTCGCTGCTGCGGTAAGCGGCGTCTTCGTCGAGCACGGGTGCCCACGGCTGCAGGGCCGCCTGTGCCGCTTCCCCGGCATACAACGCACAGACGCGCTCCCCCAGCAGCGCCATGCCGTAGCCGTCGGTGGCCAGATGATGCACCCGCAGATACCAGACATGCTGCTGCGGCCCCAGCACGAACAGGCGCTGCTGGGCGATGCGGTCACGCTGCGGGTCCACCGGGGTCAGCCGGTCATGGTCCATGGCGTCGCGTGCAGCCTGCGCCGGATCGGCTGCGCTGGACAGGTCGACGACCTGCAGGCGCGGCACATGCGCGGGATCCAGCCACTGCTCCGGCAGGCCATCGGCGCGCTCGGCAAAGCGCAGCGCCAGCGTGCTGGCCTCCAGCGCCATCTGATCTGCTGCGGAGACGAAGCGCGCGATGTCCAGTGCGCCGTCGAACCACACTGCATGGGCGGTATTGAACGCAGCCGGTGCCGCCGCCAGTCGCTGCGCGTACCACAGACCGGTCTGTGCCTCGCTCAAGGCATGCCGGCGCGCCACGTCCTCGGCGGCCGCGACCGCATGTCCGCTCATGCCGTAGCCGTGCCCTGCAGACGCTGCACCACGTTCCACCACGCGCGCAGCGTGGTGTGCTCGGCCAGATGGCCGAACTCGAGCGGAATGCCGGTGTTGCCCCAGGCCAACACCAGGCCCAGCACGCGCATGGAATCCAGCCCCAGGTCCATCAGATGATCATCGTCGCCCACCACATCGGGGGTTTCGCCAAGCATGCCGGCAATGTCGGCGCGCATGCGCTCGAGGGTCAACGGAGAGGTGTCGGTGGTCATGCCAGCTGCTCCAGCAGAGTATCGGTAGTCAACGGCACGCCCGTGGTACGGGCAATCCAGTGCAGCGCCAGGTCATGGTCGGCGCGCGAGAAATCCGCCACCGCGTCGGCGGCGATGAAGGCTACAATATCCCGCTGGAACGCCTCGCTCACCGTGGCGGTGCAGCCGATATGCGCGTACACCCCGGTCACCAGCAGCTGGTCGCGGCCACGCGCGCGCATCATCGTTTCCAGGTTGCTGCGCTGGAACGCGCTGTAGCGGTGCTTCACCAGCACGTGGTCGCCGGCCGCAGGAGCCAGCGCATCGATGATGGTTTCGTGCTCGGCAATGGCCTGCATGCCCGGACCCCACAGGTCCGCCTGCAGCCCACGGTCGCGACGATCCTGGTTGCCGCGCTGCGCGGTGTAGAACACCGGAATGCCACGCTGGCGGCAGTGCTGCAGCAGGCGGGCGATGTTGGCGATGGCCGGGGCCAGCGGGCTGGCATCGGCGGCGAACGCGGCCAGAAAATACTGCTGCATGTCATGCACCAGCAGTGCGGCGCGGTCGGCCTGCAGTGTCCACGGTCCACGCGGCGCAGGCAGTTCCGCGGCAACGGGCAGCGGATAGGGAGCAATTTTCGGCAGCGCCATCAGCGCGGTTCTCCAGTCTGTTGCAGATGATGGTCGCGCAGCTGCGCACGCAGCTCGCGACGACTGATCTTGCCGACGGCGGTGGTGCCGAACGCCGGCACGAACACCACCTGGTCGGGCACTTTGAACGCGGCCACGCCCCGCCCGCGCACCCACGCCTTGAGCTGGGCGGCGGTAGGCGCTTCGCCCTGGGCAATCACGAAGGCGCAGCTGCGCTCGCCCAGATACGGGTCCGGAATCGACACCACCGCCGCATCGAACACGGCACTGTGGGCGAGCAGATGGTCCTCGATTTCCTCGGCGGAGATCTTCTCGCCGGCCCGGTTGATGTGGTCGCCGGCGCGGCCCTGCACCACCAGATACCCACCCGGCAGCTGCTGCACGCGGTCGCCGGTGCGGTAGAAGCCGTCTTCGGTGAACGAGCGCGCATTGGCACCGGGGTCGTTGTGATAGGCCCCGATGGTGTATGGCCCGCGGGTGAGCAGATGCCCCACCTCGCCCGGTGCCACCGGGTGGCCGTGGTCGTCCAGCACCAGCACTTCGTCATCCGGCGAGATCGGCCGGCCCTGCGTGCCCAGCACGATGTCTTCGGCATCATGCAGTCGGGTGTAGTTGACCAGCCCCTCGGCCATCCCGAACACCTGCTGCAGCTGGCAGCCCAGGCCATCGACCACGCGGCGCGCGGCTTCCGGCACCAGCTTGGCTCCGCCGACCTGCATCACCTTCAGGCTGGACAGGTCATGTGCACTGGTTGGAGCGGCCTGTGCCCACAGCAGCGCCAGCGGCGGCACCAGCCCCACACAGGTGACCTGCTCGCGCGCGATCAACGGGAACGCCACGTCCGGGCCGGGACCAGGGCTCAGCACCACCCGCGCGCCGGCATACAGCGCGCCGAGGAAACCCGGCGAGCTCATCGGGAAGTTGTGCGCGGCCGGCAGCGCGACCATGTACACCGTGCTGCGGTTGATCGCGCAGATCTCGTTGCTGGCGCGCACCGAATACAGATAATCGTCGTGAGTGCGCGGAATCAGCTTGGACAGGCCGGTGCTGCCGCCGGACAGCTGCAGGAACGCCACCGACTGCGGGTCCGGATCGGGCGGCAGCGTGGCCGTGTCGCCGTCCAACGACGCCACGGTCGTGAATTCCTCACCTTCACCGCTGATCAGCACGTGCTGCAGCGCAGGACGTGCCGCCTGCAGTTCGCGTGCCAGTGTGCGGTAGTCGAAGCCTTCGTATTGCGCGCTGGCGATGTAGGCGTTGGCCTGTGCCTTGTCCAGCACATGGCTCACTTCGGTGAAGCGATGCGCCGGCAGGGCGTACACCGGAATCAGGCCGGCGCGGAACAGCCCGAACACTACCGCGATGAAATCGGCGGTGTTGCCCAGCTGCACCACCACCCGGTCGCCCGGACGCAGCCCGCGCGCCAGCAGGCCAGCCCCGATGCGCCCGGCGTACTGCCACAGTTGCGCGTAGGTCAGCCGTACGTCGCCGCCAATCACCGCGAGGTCCTCGGGGAAGGCCTCTGCGCGTGCGCGCAGCATGCCCGGCAGGGTTTCGCCGCGCCAGTAGCCCGCCGCGCGGTAACGCGCGACGCGTGCCGCTGGCCAGTTCTGCACCAGTGGCAGGCGCGCGTGCGCGTCGTTGGAGTGCATCATCATGAAACGTTTTCCGTTGAAGCCGCATGACCGACGCCCAGAGCGCTCAGCATTGCGGTGAATTTCGCTGCCGTTTCGGCAACTTCGAACTCCGGCTGCGAACCGGTCACAATGCCCGCGCCCGCGAACACCTGCGCCTGCGCGCCCTGCACGCGTGCGCAGCGGATTGCCACATACCATTCGCCGTCACCGTCGGCATCCATCCAGCCCACTGCGCCGGCATAGAAACCACGCGGATTCGGCTCCAGCCGGCGAATGCTGTACATCGCGTCGTCGCGCGGCGTACCACACACTGCCGGGGTGGGATGCAGTGCCGCCACCAGCGCGGCCACCGGTGTGGCCGGGTCGCGCAGGGTCGCTTCAATACGCGTACCCAGATGCCACATGCTGGCGGTGGAATGCAGTTCCGGTGCCTTGGGCGCGCGGATGTCGCTGCACCATGGCGTGAGCGCTTCAACAATGGCCTCGACCACGTAACGGTGCTCGTCATGGTCCTTCGCCGAGCCCAACAGTGCTTCGGCCGCCGCCGCATCTTCGACCGGATCCGCACTGCGACGCGCTGAACCGGCCAGCGGATGCGAACACACCGCCTGCCCCTGCCGCGACACCAGCAGTTCCGGGCTGGCCCCCACCAGCCACGCCGGCGGCCGGCGGGGGTCGCCCGGCAGCGCCGCGACGAACGGGGCCACACCGGCATCCTGGCCCAGGCGCAACGCCAACGCATGCGGGTCGATCGGCGCGGTGGCATTCACGTGCAGACTGCGTGCCAGCACCACTTTGCGCAGCGGCGTGTAGGGGTTGGCCAGCGTGTCCAGCGCGTGTTCCACGGCGCGGGCATACGCGTCGGGTGTCGGTTCGCTGCGGATATCGCCGACGAACGCCGGTGTGCGGTTGCCACCTGACGGTAATGCGTTCATCAACGAAACCGGTTGATACAGCGCATCCCACCCGGTCGGATCGAACGGCAGTGCGCCAACCAGCAGCGGCAGCCCGGCGGGCGCGGCATCGAAGAAGGCGTTCACCCGCTCGTGCAAGGTCGCGGTGCCACCTGCCGGCAGCATGGCTTGGCAGCCGCGGGCGTCCAGCGTGCGCGTGCCCGTACGCAACAGGAATCCCGGTGCCGCCTCGTCCAGTGCGATACCGCCGAACATGTCTTCGTTTGCGCTGGAGAAGTACTGGGCCTCGCTCATGGCGCGCGCCTCGCATGCAGTGCCGCCGCGACGGACAGCGTCAGCAGCAGCACGCCGACCAGCAGGTAAGGCAACGAAGGGGTCACCCGATACAGCAGTGTGCCCACCATCGGCCCGATCACCATGCCGAACCCCTGCACGGAGGCCACCGCCCCGGCAGCGGCCCCCTGCTCGTGCGCGTCCACCGAATCAGCGGCCAGCGCCTGGAACGAAGGAAACACAAAACCCATCCCGAAGGCCGCCAACGCGTAGGTTGCCAGCAGTTGCCACGGTGCCTGCACCAAGGCCACCGATGCGAAGCCGATACCGGAAACCAGCGCGCCTACGGCGATCCAGCGCCGCGGCGGCACGCCTTTGAGTTTCATCACCCCGACCTGCGCCAGGATCAAGCCCACCCCGACAGCGGTCAGCGCCAGCCCGGCCATGCGCGCGCCATCGGCCGGGCTCAGCCGCAGCCGCTCGATGGCGAAGAAGCCGACCGTCACCTGCGCGATGGTCACCGAGATCATCGCCAGGAACACCGCGAGTACCGGCAGGCGCAGGCGCGCGTCATGCCAGGCCAGCGTGCTGCGCGGCCGGTTGGCGGCCGCCGCCGGCGCTGCCGCCGAGGGCAGCCCCCAGGCCACCGCCGCCAATGCCAGCAGCGGCAGCAGCGCGGCCACATACAGGGTCAGCGACAGGCTCTGGTACGCCACCCAACCGGCCGCGGCTGGGCCAATCACCATGCCCAGTGCATTCGCGCTGCCCAGCTTGGCCATCACCCCGGCGCGTTCACCCGGCGGGGCCGCGTCGGCCACCAAGGCCGCCGCGGTGGGCGGCACCGCGGCATAGAACAGGCCCACCAGTGCGCGCGTGCCCACCAGCGCCAGCACGGAGAACCAGACCGCCGGCGGCGACCGCAGCGCGGTGTCCACGAACACCGCCATCATGATATAGATCAGCGCGTAGGCCAGCAGCGCGATCAGCAGCACGCGTTTGCGCCCGATGCGGTCGCTGAGCCCGCCCCAGCGCCGGGCGGACAGCATCCATAACACGCCCGCCGCGGTCACCGACAAGCCGGCGTGCCATTCCGACAAGCCGAGCAGGCGCACCACCGGGCCCACGACCGCCACGAACGACATCATCGCCATCGTGCCCGCCAGGGCGGCGAACACCAACGCGGGTAAGCCAGGAACAGAGGGAGTTGAGCGCATCACACACCACAAGCGAACAATTCGCAAATGATAACAGCTCTCATTTGTCGTCACACGTCAATGTTCCACACATTGACGTCGATCAACCCCTGACAACGCCCGGGGCGGTAGGCTGAACCCACTCCTCCCCCAAGGATGCTGCATGCACTCCACTCCCCTGCCCCCGCAACTGGGCGATGCCCACGCCATTGACCTGCAGATCATCAGCCTGATGGGCGAACTCTGGAGCGGTGAAGTCCGTGAAGTCAGCCTGCCCGGCGCTGAAGGCCGCTTCGGCGTGATGGCCCGCCACGCGCCCCTGTTGAGCACCCTGCGTGAAGGCATGGTCTCGGTGTTTCCCGCCGGCAGCGAACCGCCGCTGCATGTGTATGTGTCCGGCGGCTACGTCGAAGTACAGCCAGGCAAGGTGATCGTGCTGGCTGACTTGGCCCTGCGCGGCGAAGACCTGGACAAGGCCCGTGCCGATGCTGCCCGTGAGGCCGCCAGTTCGCCGATGGCGCAGGACTTCACCGACGACGGCTACGCCAAGCTGCACGCCGAGCTGATGCTGCAGCGGCTGCAGAACCTGCGCCAGTTACCCCCACGCTGATCCGGGCACCCCCGCCCTCTGGAACCCCCGCCATGCTCGCCTCCCTCAAGGCCCTGTTCCGCTACTTCAACAGCGTTGTTCCGTTCCGCCTGGTCCCGGCACTGATCACCACCGCCGTGCTGGTCACCCTGTTGCTGCTGCCCTGCCCGGAGGGCCTGACGCCCAAGGCGTGGGGGCTGGTGGCGATCTTCCTCACCACCATCGTGGCGATCATCCTGAAGGTTATGCCAATCGGGGTGATGGCGATGATGGCCATCGTCATCGTCTCGCTGTCACAGGTGACCTCCACTTCCTCCAAAGGAGCCATCACCGACGCGCTGAGCAGCTTCGCCAGCCCGCTGATCTGGCTGATCGTGGTCGCCATTCTGATCTCACGCGGCTTGAAGAAGACCGGGCTGGGCAGCCGCATCGGTCTGATGTTCATCGCCCTGCTCGGCAAGCGCACCGTGGGCATCGGTTACGGGCTGACGGTCTGTGAACTGGTGCTGGCCCCGTTCACACCCAGCAATACCGCCCGCGGCGGCGGCATCGTGCACCCGATCATGCGCTCGATCGCCAACGCCTTCGAGTCGGACCCGGCCAAGGGCACGCAGGGCAAGGTGGGCACCTATCTGGCGCTGGTGAACTATCACGCCAACCCGATCACCTCGGCCATGTTTCTCACCGCCACGGCACCGAATCCGCTGGTGGTGGACTTCGTGGCCAAGGCGACCAACCAGCAGTTCCATCTCAGCTGGACCACCTGGGCGCTGTGCATGCTGTTGCCCGGGCTGGTCTGCCTGCTGCTGATGCCGCTGGTGGTGTACCTGTTGTCGCCGCCGGAACTGAAGCACACCCCGAACGCCGTGGATTTCGCCAAGGGTGAGCTGCAGCAGATGGGCCCGCTCAGCGGCAAGGAGAAGGTGATGATGGGCACCTTCGGACTGCTGCTGGTGCTGTGGGCCAACATTCCGGCGATGATCTTCGGGCCGGCATTTACCCTCGACCCCACCGTGGTCGCATTCCTGGGCCTGCTCGTGCTGATCATCACCGGCACCATCGACTGGGATGACGTGCTGTCGGAAAAGAGTGCGTGGGACACCCTGATCTGGTTCGGCGCGCTGGTGATGATGGCCGAGCAGCTGAACAAGCTCGGCGTGATCACCTGGTTCTCGGAGGGCATGAAGAACGCCATCGTCGCCAGTGGCATGGGCTGGCAGGCCATTGCCGCGGTGCTGGTTCTGGCCTTCGTGTTCTCGCACTACCTGTTCGCCAGCACCACCGCGCATATCAGCGCGATGCTGCTGGCCTTCCTGGGCGTGGGCGCGTTGCTGATTCCGGCCGACTACGTCATTCCCTTCATGCTGATGATGACCGCCGGCTCGGCGATCATGATGACACTCACCCACTACGCCACCGGCACCTCGCCGATCATCTTCGGCAGCGGCTACGTCACTCTCGGCACGTGGTGGCGCGTGGGCTTCGTGATGTGTGTGTTCGAGCTGCTGGTGTTTGCGACCGTGGGTGTCGCCTGGTGGAAGGTCCTCGGTCATTGGTGAGATGTACCGACCAACGGTCGGTACCTACCGGATGACACGATACGTGTCGACCGGTTGACGTGGTAGGTGCCGACCGTTGGTCGCCACACCGACGACCCGGGGTGCGGCCACGGGTCCCCTTTGCGCGCCCGCCACACAACAAATTA
>JAEXNZ010000423.1 GCA_023439425.1 Pseudomonadota bacterium | reverse complement strand
GTTTTCGACGAGCCCCCATGGATGGGTTAACGGCGTGTCCCGTACCCCCCATCCGATGGCCCCAGGCACGTAGATCAGCAGCCAAGGGTTGTTCGCACGAATCCAACAGCAGCCGGGCAGCGCCCGGCGATACGTAGTCAGTGCGACGACGCGCGTTCTGCGGCGGCGCGGCGCAGTTCGGCCGCGCGTACGAGGATGGTGGGCGGGTTGATCTCTTCGGGAATGTCCATCAGACCCAGGCGGCGCAGGAACGTGCCCGCGCGGCGGTCCGAGGTCAGCGCCACCACCGGGATGGCCAGCACCATGCCCACGACTACCGGGGCCATCCACGCCGCCAGCGACGGCGACACCGCATACGCCAGCACCCCCATGAACAAGCCGAATACGCTCAGCCCGCCGTAACCGCGAATCAGCGCCGGCCAGGAAATCCCACCGTCGTCGCGCTGCTGTGCGTCCCAGCCCGAGTCCTTGCCCGCCAGCACTTCAGCCACGCCACGCGACTGCACGTACATCACCACCGGGGCCATCAGCGCCGCCAGTAGCGTTTCCAGCAGCATCGAGATGAACGCACGGATCGCGCCACCGCAGCCCCGGCGTTCCACCGGATCCAGCAGCATCGCCAGATAGCCCAGCACCTTCGGCAGCAGCAGCACCGCCATGGTGATCGCGAACATGCGGATGACCTTTTCCTCATCCTGCGCGCGCCAGTACAACTGCGGTGAGATGTGCAGCACCTCGTTGAAATCGATGCCGCCCTGGAACAGCGGAATCGCGATGCCGATCAGCATCAACATGCCCCACATCGGTGCCGTGAAGTAATGCCCGATGCCGATCATCATGTGCATGCGGCTGACCCAGTGCAGCCCCTTCGAGGCCACCACCTTGGCGTGCTGCAGATTGCCCTGGCACCAGCGACGGTCGCGCACCAGCATGTCGGTCAGCGTCGGCGGACCTTCCTCATAGCTGCCCTTCAGGTACGGCACCATGTGCGTCGCCCAGCCACCGCGCCGCATCAGCGCCGCTTCGACAAAGTCATGGCTGAGCACGTGGCCGCCGAACGGCTGCCGGCCCGGTAACGGCGGCAGGCCCGCGTTCTCGGCGAACGCCTGGGTGCGGATCACCGCGTTGTGGCCCCAGTAATTGCTTTCCGCACCATGCCACCACGCCACGCCACGGCCGATCACCGGGCCATACACGCGACCACCAAACTGCTGCATGCGCGCGAACAGCGTGCGCCCGCCGATCACGGCCGGCAGGGTCTGGATCAGACCTACGTCCGGGTTGTGTTCCATGCCGGCCACCAGCCGCACGATCGTGTCGCCGGTCATCAGGCTGTCGGCGTCCAGAATCAGCATCTGCGGGTAGCCGCCACCAAAACGGCGCACCCAGTCGGCGATGTTGCCGGCCTTGCGCCCGCTGTTGTCGCCGCGACGGCGATAGAACAGGCGGTCGTGCCCGTTGACCGCGTCGCACAGCTCGGCGAATGCCTGTTCTTCGGCTGCGCCGATGTCCTCGCGGCGGGTATCGCTGAGCACGTAGAAATCGAACTGTTCCAGCTGCCCGGTTTCCGCCACCGACTCGTAGATCGCCTGCAGGCCAGCCAGCAGCCGGCGCGGGTCTTCGTTGTAGGTGGGCATCAGCAGCGCGGTGCGGGTATGCACCTGCGGCAGCGGTTCGTCCGGGTCGATGCCCAGCTTGTAACCGCGGTCAAACACGGCGGTGAGGAAGCCCGCCAGCGCGCCCGCGAAGGACAGCGCGATCCAGGCAAACAGGGCCACGAACAGGACCAGCAGGCACGCTTCCAGCACGCTGATGCCATTTGCGGCCAGCACCTTCCACATCATCGCGGTCGCGGCCGCGGTCATCGCCGCGGTGCCCCCCAGAATATAGAAGCGACGCAGCGCCATCATGCGCGGCGCGGTGCGCTGTTTCGGCACCTGCAGGCGTCCCTCGCGGAAGCTCTGCTCGGGCATGGCCATCGGCACTTCGGCGGGCAGGACCGAGCGGCCCGCGTCGATCACGACGTTGACGGTCTGCACACTCATGCGCGGCTACCCTGCGCGGGTTCTGTCAGGTCGCTGCCGGAAACGGCACGCCGTTTGTGTCTGTCACTACCGGAACCCACGTACTCTCCACGCCACTGAGCCGAAAAATGCGGCCCAGCATAGGGGGGCAAATGTAAGGTGGGTGCGAAGAGGCGCGGGCGGCCTTGCCGCCCATTCAGCTTTGATCGCGGCCGTCGGCCGTCAGCCCTTGTGGCACAAGGGTTCCCTATTCAGGATGGGGTCGCCGATCAGGCAGCCGGGCGCGCCACGGCGACGTCCGGGGCCACCGGCAAGCGCGCCAATGCGCGCGAAGCGGCCAAGGAGAACTGCTGCTGGGCCAGCAGGTGCTGGGCCTGGGTGGCTACGGGACAAGGGGCGATGCACGGGCCGGCCTGGGGCCGCTCGGGCTGCGTCACTACGCTGGACATGGTCTGACTCTCGTTTCCTTTCAATGTGCAGCCGCCGGGCTCCCCGCCCGACGGAATGCGCACCCTATAGGAAATTCGGGACGAATGTGTGACGGCGGCCGCAGGGTGTCCCGCGGACTTGCCCTGTAAGCGCTTTCAGTGACCGGGCGTGGCACCGGAGGCACGCCCCAGCCGCTCGATCAGGGTCTGGCTGGCGGCATTGAGACCGATCACCTCTACAGCCGCTCCATGCCGACGCAGCTTGTCTGTCACCTGCTCCAGTGCGCCCACCGCGCTGAGGTCCCAGAAGTGCGCGTGGGTGAGGTCGATCACCACCTGGGGTGCCGCATGCTGAAGATCGAAGCTGGCGGCGAACTGCCCGGCCGAGGCGAAGAACACCTGGCCGCGCACGGTGTAGACCTGGGTGCCGTCATCGCGCGTTTCTTCGTCGACCTGCAGCATGCGCCCCACCTTGCGCGCGAAGAACAGCGCCGACAGCAGCACGCCGGTGAGCACGCCCTTGGCCAGATCATGGGTGGCGACGGTGACCACCACGGTGGCCAGCATCACCACCGACGAGCTCTTCGGGTGCGTGCGCAGTTCGGCGAAGGAACGCCAGTGGAAGGTACCGATGCTGACCATGATCATCACCGCGACCAGCGCCGCCATCGGGATCTGCCGCACCCATTCCGAGCCGTACACCACCAACAAAAGCAGCAGCACACCGGCAACGAGGCACGACAGCCGCCCGCGCCCACCGGACGACACGTTGATGACCGACTGGCCGATCATCGCGCAGCCGCCCATGCCGCCAAAGAAGCCCGCCGTGATGTTGGCGAGCCCCTGCCCTGCGCATTCGCGGTTGCGCTGGCTGGGGGTATCCGTCATGTCCTCGACGATCTGCGCGGTCATCATCGACTCCAGCAGCCCCACCACGGCCAGCGTGGCCGACACCGGCAACAGCAGGCGCAGGG
>JAEXNZ010000392.1 GCA_023439425.1 Pseudomonadota bacterium | reverse complement strand
GCCCTGGGCGGCGTGGTGGTTACCGACGCCGTGGCCCAGTCGCGCAGCGCCGACCGCAGCAACAGCGATCGCCGCGGCGGCAAGAACACCGCCAAGGCCGAAGTGATGTTCCCGAACGCCACGCGTGAGGAACCGGCCGCCAAGTCCTCGCCGAAGCTGGGCAAGGACCTTCAGAAGATGATCGACAGCTACAACGATCAGAAGTTCCCGGAGACGCTCACCGCGGCCAACGCCATCCTGGCCAACAGTGCTGCCAACAACTACGACAAGTCGCTGGCCGCCCAGTTGGCTGCGCAGGCGGCCTACAACCAGGACGACAGCGCTGCGGCCATCAAGTACCTCGACCAGGTGCTGGAGTTCAACGGCCTGGACAACAACGGCCACTACCAGTCCCTGCTGATGAAGGCCCAGCTGCAGATCCAGGAAGACCAGACCGAAGCCGGCCTGGCCACCCTGGACAAGTACTTCGCTGAAACCAAGTCGGAAAAGCCGGAAGAACTGATCATCAAGGGCCAGGCCCTGTACCAGCTGGAGCGCTACCAGGAAGCGATCCCGGTGCTGAAGCAGGCCATCGCCGGTTCGCCGACCCCGAAGGACAACTGGAACCAGCTGCTGATGGCGGCCCTGTCCGAAGCCGGCCAGTCCGGTGAAGCCGTCGCCCAGGCCGAAGCCATCGCCGCGCGTAGCCCGGACGACAAAAAGGCCCAGATGAACCTGGCCAGCATGTACATGCAGGCCGATCAGATGGGCAAGGCGGCCGACGTCATGACCAAGCTGTACGCCTCCGGCAAGCTCACCGAAGAGCGCGAGTACAAGCAGCTCTACTCGATCTACGCCAACACCGAAGGCAAGGAACAGGACGTCATCAAGGTCATCACTGACGGCCAGGCCAAGGGCATCCTCAAGCCGGACGACTACCAGGCGTACCTGGCCCTGGCCCAGGCGTACTACTACTCCGACCCCCAGCAGACGGGCAAGGCGATTGAAGCGTGGCAGAAGGCCGCCCCGCTCTCCAAGGACGGTGAAACCTACTTGAATCTGGCACGCGTTTTGCATGCTGAAGGTCGCACTTCGGAGGCCAAGGCGGCCGCCCAGCAGGCGCTGGCGAAGGGTGTGAAGAACCAGGCGGATGCCAAGAAAATCATCAACCTGAAGTAAGTAGGAATAACGCCTGAACGCCTGTCGTGTTAATGCGCAGGCGCTCAGGATTGGTATAAGCTTGGAGGTTCCTGCGGTGTCATGCACCGCTGATCATGGGCTACCTGCCCCCAGGTACCCGGCCCCACTAATGAGCTCTTGGCGCATGACGGAACAACTTGTCGTTCACAGGTACGAACAAAGCGATGACACCGGCCTCAGCTGGCCGCGCATCGTGGGTATCGCTTTTGTAATTGCACTGCATCTCGCCGCTTTCATGATGCTGCTCATTCCTGCCGTGGCCCCCAAGGCTGCTGCCGAGAAGGAGCGCAACGTGATGGTGACCCTGGTGGACGCACCGCCGCCGCCGCCCCCGCCGCCGCCGCCGCCGCCGCCGACTGAAACGCCGCCGCCGCCGGTGAAGAATCTGTCGCCGCCGAAGCCGTCGCCGGTGCCGCCGCCGCCGCAGGCTCCTGTGGTGGACGTGCCGGAACCGCGTCCGAACGACATCGTGACGCCGCCGTCGCCGCCGAGCCCGCCGCAGCCGCCCAGCTCCATTGAGGCCAGCGTCGATATCTCGTCCAAGAACATGAATCCCCCGCGTTACCCGCCGGCCGCTTTCCGCGCAGGTATCCAGGGTGAAGTCATCCTGATCATTGATGTCGATGCCAACGGCAACGTCACCAATGTCACGGTCGAAAAGTCCAGCCGCAATCGTGACCTCGACCGCGCCGCGATGGATGCTGCACGCAAGTGGAGCTTCCGTGCAGCGGAGTCGGGCGGCAAGAAGGTCGCAGGTCGCGTTCGCGTACCGGTCAACTTTGCGCTGAACTGACAGTGGCCGGTGGCCCGCCGGCCACCGCCTTGCCAGCTCTTCTTTAGCACCACCATTCATCACCACACACAACAAAGGTAAGCGTCATGCTGCAGGAACTTTTCATCGCCGCTGCTGCCGGGGGCAACCCGTCCAATGCCCTGTCGCAGATGGGCTTCGAACATCTGATCCACGAAATGACCACCAAGCCGGGTGACTTCGCCGTCTCCTGGGTCGTGCTTCTGACCCTGGTGATCATGTCGGCCATGTCCTGGTACTGGACCGTCATCAACATCTTCCGCGCGACCCGCCTGAAGAGCGCAGCTGACCGCGTCGTCAGCCAGTTCTGGGACACCCCGAACGCGCAGGACGCCATCCGTGCGATGGAAGAACAGCCGGCTTCCGAGCCGTTCTCGAAGATCGCTCTGGACGCAGCCCAGGCTGCTGCTCACCACCAGCGCGCTGAAGGCGGCGCCACCGGTGGCCTGGGTGAAAACCTGAGCCGTTCGGAGTTCGTCGACCGCGCCCTGCGTCAGGCCGTGACCCGCGAAAGCAACAAGCTGCAGTCGGGCATGACCCTGCTGGCCACCGTCGGTGCAACCGCTCCGTTCGTCGGTCTGCTCGGTAC
>JAEXNZ010000380.1 GCA_023439425.1 Pseudomonadota bacterium | reverse complement strand
ATCCTGCCCAGGGCATCGTGAAAATGTCCCCGGCCTACGACATTGTCTGCACCACCTGCTACAACCCGAGCGATGTGCTGGCGCTGACTCTGAATCACCAGAAGGGCCTGATGGCGGCCCGGGTGGACCTGGAAGCGTTTGGGAGGAGCAGTTGCCGGGTTGAAGATCCGCTGGGGCGAATCGCCCGGCTGGTGGAAGCCATGCACGTGGTGATGTACACCGAAAGCGATCGGATCAACCAGGTCCCGGAATTGCGAAAGTGCTTCGAACCGTCGCTGGCGCGATTCGAGGCGCTGGTAGCAGGCCACTCACCGTGCTCGCTCACGCCATAGCCTGAGTGCTCTACAGAAAACGGCGACGCATCTGCGTCGCCGTTTTCATTTCAAACGATCAACCGGCAGTCAACAACAACGACCACCGTTGCGCCCGCTGTAGCGGGCCTCCTGGCGTTCGCGGAAGAACGTCTTGTAGTCCATAGGCGTGCGGTCCGGATGTTTTTCCAGCACGTGCCGCACGTAGTTGTCGTAGTCCGGAATACCGCAGCAAAGCCGCGCGGTCTGCACCAGCCGCCGCCAGAGGCGGCGGTGGGCCTGGTACTGACTGACAGGAACCAGCCCGGTACCCATCACAGATCCGCCATCTGGTGCGGTTCCAGCTTCACGTACGCGGTTTCCTTGTCCGTGCGCTGCGGCGAACGACGCGCCACCACAATGGTCTTGATCGCATAGGCCAGGATCGAGAACACCACGAACAGGAACAGCACGGTCAGGCCGGTGTTGACGTAGGCGTTGACCACGATCTGCTGCATCTGCGCCACACTCTTCGCCGGGGCCGTGATGGTGCCGCTGGCAATCGCGTCCTGGAACTTGTGCGCCTGCGCCAGGAAGCCCTGCGCCGGGTTGCTGTCGAAGATCTTGATCAGCCCCGCGTAGGTGGTGCAGATCAGCAGCCACACCGCCGGCACCGCAGTCACCCAGGCGTAGCGGTCACGCTTCATCTTGAACAGCACCACCGTGCCAAGCATCAGGGCAATACCGGCCAGCATCTTGTTGGTGATGCCGAACAGCGGCCACAGGGTCGGGAAGGCGCCAAACGGATCGACCACGCCGGTGTACAGCAGGTAGCCCCACAGCGCCACGCAGCCGGCGGTGGCGATGATGTTGGCGGTCCACGACTCGGTCTTCTTCAGTGCCGGGATGAAGTTGCCCAGCAGGTCCTGCAGCATGAAGCGACCGGCACGGGTACCGGCATCGACGGCGGTCAGGATGAAGAGTGCTTCGAACAAAATCGCGAAGTGGTACCAGAACGCCATCATCGCGTCGCTGCCGCTGGGAATGGCTTCGTGCAGGATCATCGCAATGCCCACCGCTAGCGTGGGTGCGCCACCGGCGCGGTGCAGGATGGTCGGTTCGCCGATCGCGGCCGCCGTGGCGTTCAACTGCTCCGGCGTGATGGTGAAGCCCCAGGTGTTGGTGATGTAGTGCGCGGCAGAAACCGCATCCGCGCCGATCACCGCCGCCGGGCTGTTCATTGCGAAGTAGATGCCCGGGTCGATGATCGAAGCCGCCACCAGCGCCATCACCGCCACGAACGATTCCATCAGCATGCCGCCGTAGCCGATGTAGCGCATGTGGCTTTCATTGGCGAGCAGCTTGGGCGTGGTGCCCGAGGAGATCAACGCGTGGAAGCCGGATACTGCGCCGCAGGCAATGGTGATGAACAGGAACGGGAACATACCGCCCTTCCACACCGGGCCGTCGCCGCTGGCCGCGAACTGGGTCAGCGCCGGCATCTTCAGTTCCGGCATGACAATCAGGATGCCGATCGCCAGTGCGACGATGGTGCCGATCTTGAGGAAGGTGGACAGGTAGTCGCGCGGGGCCAGCAGCAGCCACACCGGAAGCACCGAGGCGACGAAGCCGTAGCCGATCAGCATCCAGGTGATCTGGGTGCCGGTGAAGGTGAAGGCCGGGCCCCACACCGGGTCGGCCGCGACCTTGCCGCCGTACCAGATCGCCAGCAACAGCAGGATCAGGCCAACCACGGAAATCTCGCCGATCTTGCCCGGGCGGATGTAGCGCATGTAGATGCCCATCATGATCGCGATAGGCATCGTGGCGATCACCGTGAACATGCCCCACGGGCTTTCTGCCAGCGCCTTCACCACCACCATCGCCAGCACCGCCAGGATGATGATCATGATCAGGAAGGCGCCGAACAGTGCGATGGTGCCGGGCACCTGACCCATTTCCTCGCGCACCAGGTCACCCAGCGAGCGGCCGTTGCGGCGGCTGGACAGGAACAGCACCATGAAGTCCTGCACCGCACCGGCCAGCACCACGCCAACCACCAGCCAGAGCAGGCCGGGCAGGTAGCCCATCTGCGCGGCAAGCACCGGACCCACGAGTGGGCCTGCACCGGCAATGGCCGCGAAGTGGTGGCCGAACAGCACGTGCTTGTTGGTAGGCACGTAATCCAGGCCGTCGTTGTTGATCACCGCCGGTGTGGCCCGGGTCGGATCAATCTGCATCACCTTGTTGGCAATGAACAGGCTGTAGAAGCGGTAGGCAATGAGGTAGATGGAGACCGCGGCAACCACGATCCACAGGGCATTGATGTGTTCGCCCCGCCGCAGTGCGACGGTGCCAAGACAGAATGCACCGAGCAGCGCAAGCGCGGCCCAGCCAAGCTTGGAAAAACCTTTCATGAGATGTGCGTCTCCCTGGAGTGCCTGTTAAGAGTCTGCCCAGTCATGGACCGGGTCAATGCAATCGCGATGGCTTGCCGCTAGTACTTTGGTCGTATGGGCCTTGAGTTTGGAACAATGGGTTGCGGGTGTGGCCGTTGGCGGCTCCAGGGGCTGCGCCCATCTTGTACCGGGTAACCTTTCGATGGAGTCAACATGAGCGCCTCAACCCCCGTGCGTGTGCAGCGCACCATTCGTGGCATGCCCACCTCTGACGGGGCCGGCGTGCGCCTGACCCGTGTCATCGGCGGCCCCGACCTGCCGGACCTGGACCCGTTCCTGCTGCTGGACGAGTTCGGCACCGACAAGGCCGAGGATTACATTGCCGGCTTCCCCAGCCACCCGCACCGCGGATTCGAAACCGTCACCTACATGCTGGACGGACGCATGCGGCATAAGGACAACCACGGCAACGAAGGTCTGCTGACCCCGGGCAGCGTGCAGTGGATGACCGCCGGGCGCGGCCTGGTGCATTCGGAGATGCCCGAACAGGAGTCCGGGCGCATGCGCGGCTTCCAGTTGTGGGTGAATCTGCCGGCGCGCGAGAAGATGACCGACCCGAAGTACCAGGAATTTGCGCCCGAGCGCATTCCGGTGGTGCAGCCAGCGGCGGGCGTGCAGGTGAAGGTGATTGCCGGGCAGGTGGGCGACACCGCGGGTCCAATCGCGCAGCCGGCCACCGACCCGGTGTATCTGGACATCGAACTGAAGCCGGGCGTGGCCTGGGAGTACGTACTGCCGGAAGGGCATAACGCGTTCGCCTATGTGTTCGAGGGGGCGTTGACGGTCGGCAAGGGTGACGATGCGCGCCCGGTCGCGGCGCAGGAAATGGCGGTGCTGGGCGGTGGCGAGGTGCTGCAGCTGGTTGCTGGCAGTGAGGGCGCGCGCCTGATCCTGGTCGCAGGCCGGCCGCTGCGTGAGCCGGTCATGCGCCATGGGCCGTTTGTGATGAACACGCGGCAGGAACTGATGCAGGCCTTCGTGGATTTCCAGGAAGGCCGGTTCTGAGCGAAGAGCAGCCGGGCAAGCCCGGCTCTACAAAAGCGCGTCAATCCAGGCAGCGCCGGCCGTTGGCCGGCCCACGCCATGCATCAGCGTTACCGTCGGTCGCGTAGAGCCGGGCTTGCCCGGCTTGCGTCCGCGCCCCGCGGTCGGTCAACGCTCGGCAGCAACCGCCGACGACCCCAGGGCCATGCCCCGGGTCAGCATCTGCAGCGAACCCAGCTCCTTCGCGTCGCCGGGATACAGCGCAATCTGCGCATACTTGTTCTTGTCCAGCTTCACGATCGTCATGCGTCGCTCCGCATAGCCCGGCGGTTGCTGGCCGCCCAGGTCGGGCAGGTACCAGTACA
>JAEXNZ010000288.1 GCA_023439425.1 Pseudomonadota bacterium | reverse complement strand
GTGTAGTGGGCCGGCACGGCCATGGCGAACACCAGATCGACGGGTTCGTCGCCACCGAAATCCACCGGCGTTTCCAGCCGCAGCAGGGCCCCACGAGGGCGTTCCAGCAGCGGTGCGCGGCCATGCGGAATGGCGATGCCATGGCCGATGGCGGTGCTGCCCAGCTGTTCGCGCTGGCACAGGTTCTGGTAGATCAGTTCGGCATTGGCTTCGCGGCAGGCCAGCAGGCGGGCCGCGGCCTGCAGCACGCTGTCGCGGTCGGCGGCCGGCAGCACCTGGGGGCGCACGGCCGCCAGTAGGGCAGTCAGGGGCATGTTGGGGAGAACATGGGGGCGTCAGCCGCCATTGTCGCTCACCGGCACGGGGGCGTGCTGGTGTTTCTTCTCCTTGTGCTTGATCACCAGGCGGTCGAGCTTGTCAGCGAGCACGTCAATGGCGGCGTACATCGTCTGGCCGTTGGCTTCGGCATGCAGGGTCTGGCCGGGGATGTTGACGCTGGCATCGACGTGATGGTCAGGCTTCTGCAGCTTCAATGTGACCCGTGCGTCGCAATGCTCCTTGCCGAAGTGCTTACTGATTCTCGCCAGCTTCTCCTCGACATAGGACTGCAGGGCGGGGGTGACTTCGACATCTTTGCCAAACGTTTCGATGCGCATCGGGTGTCTCCTTTTTATTCGGATTTGCCAATGAACCTTCCCGCCGGGCGCGTGGAGCGTCAGGCGATACGTACTCTTTCGTGCGAGGCGGAAATGTTCATGGCCTCACGATACTTCGCCACGGTGCGTCGCGCCACCGGTATTCCCGAGGTTTTGAGCAGGTCAGCCAGCTTGGCGTCAGAAAGCGGCTTGCGCGGGTTCTCGTCGTCGATCAGGCGGCGGATCATGGCCTGGATGGCGGTGCTGGACGCCTCCCCGCCGCTGTCGGTATCGATCCCGGATGCGAAGAAGCTGCGCAGCGGCAGGGTGCCGCGCGGCGTCCGCACGTACTTGCGGGCGATGGCCCGGGAGATGGTGGATTCGTGCAGGCCCAGCTCGCCGGCGACCTCGCGCAGGGTCAGCGGGCGCAGCGCCTGCTCACCGAACTCCAGGAAGGCCGACTGCTGTTGCAGCAGGCAGCGCATGACCCGCAGCAGGGTTTCGCCGCGCGCCTCCAGGCCCTTCAGCAGCCAGCGCGCCTCCTGCAGGTGCGCGCGCAGGTAGCCTGCGTCGCTTTCGCCGCAGCGCCGGATCATCTGTTCATAGCCGCGGTGAATCACCACCCGCGGGCCGGCGTGCCCGGCCAGGGCCGCGCGCCACACGCCGCCCTGCCGCCAGACCACGCAGTCCGGCACCACGTAGCTGTCGTGGGCCAGTTCGCCGATCTGGGTGCCCGGGCGCGGGTCCAGCGAGCGCAGCAACTGGACGGCGGTGTCCACTTCGGCGGCCGGGACTTTCAGTTCATGGGCCAGGCCGTCCACGCCGCTGCGCGGCAGGCGCTCCAGCGGGCCGTCGGCGATGCGCCGGGCCAGCGCCAAGCCGGGGGTCTGCGGGTCCAGCACGTCCAGCTGGAGCTGCAGGCATTCGCCCAGGCTGCGCGCGCCCACCCCGATCGGGTCGAAGCGCTGGATCTGGTGCAGCACGGTCAGAATCTCCGCCTCGTCGGCGTGAATGGCCGGCAGCAGGGTTTCGGCAATGGTCGACAACGGCTCGCGCAGGTAGCCGTCTTCTTCCAGGGCATCAATCAGCGCCGCACCGATGCTGCGGTCGCGCGCGGACAGATGCGACAGATGCAGCTGCCACAGCAGGTGGTCGGCCAGGGTTTCGGTTTCAGCGACGCGCTCGGCGGCGCTGCCGTTGTCGTCGTCGTCGAACGAGCCGCTGCCGCCACTGCTGCTCCAGTCGGCTTCGCCCGGGGCCCAGTCATCTTCGCTTGCGGCGCTGCGCTCGCCCGGTTCGTCCGGGCCGTCGCTGCTCTCATTCGGCCGTTCGTCCGCGCCGGGCGCAGCGTCGAGCCCGGGCTGGTCATTCTCAGCCCATTCCAGCAGCGGGTTGGTTTCCACCGCCTCGGCAATTTCCAGCTCCAGCTCGGTGGTGGACATCTGCAGCAGCTTGATGGCCTGACGCAGCTGCGGCGTCATGACCAGTTGCTGTCCCAGCGATGTCTGCAGCCGTGCCTTCATGCCTGTGCCCAACGGGGGGAGGGTGCCGCAGCGGCCGACCGGTCAGAGCTTGAAGGTGTCTCCAAGGTAGACGCGACGGACGTCGGCGTTGTCCAGGATTGCGTCCGGTGCACCCTGCGCCAGTACGCTGCCTTCGTTGAGGATATACGCGCGGTCGCAGATTCCCAAGGTTTCACGGACATTGTGGTCGGTGATCAGCACGCCGATGCCGCGCTGCTTGAGGTGGGTGACGATGCGCTGGATCTCGCCAACCGAGATCGGGTCGACGCCGGCGAACGGTTCGTCGAGCAGGATCAGGCGCGGCTGCGCGGCAAGCGCGCGGGCGATTTCACAGCGGCGGCGCTCACCGCCGGACAGGCTGGCCCCCAGCTGTTCGGACACATGGCCGATCTGCAGTTCGTCCAGAAGCGAATTCAGCTCCTTCTCGCGGCCGGCGGCGTCCAGGTCGTCGCGCAGCTCCAACACCAGGCGGATGTTGTCGGCCACGGTCAGCTTGCGGAACACCGAGGGTTCCTGCGGCAGGTAACCCACGCCCTGCTTGGCGCGGGTGT
Source organism: Pseudomonadota bacterium (assembly GCA_023439425.1). Lineage (GTDB taxonomy): Bacteria > Pseudomonadota > Gammaproteobacteria > Xanthomonadales > Xanthomonadaceae > Stenotrophomonas. The sequence continues at coordinate 5,556 of JAEXNZ010000288.1, read as the reverse complement.
ACATGGGGTCGGCGGTGATGTCCTTGCCGTCCAGCACGATGCTGCCGGCATCGGCCTCGACCAGTCCGACGATCATGTAGAAGCAGGTGGTCTTGCCCGCGCCGTTGGGGCCGAGCAGGCCGACCACTTCGCCGGCATCGAGGGTCAGCCCGAATTCCTTGACGACTTCGCGCTGCTTGTATTTTTTGCGCAGACCTTTGGCGACCAGCATTACTTCTTGCTCCCGGCAGTGGGCACGGTGGTCTTGGTAGGGGCCGGCTTGGCCGCCGGCGCGGGGGTCTTGTTCTTCGGCGGAATCACCGTGCGCACGCGACCACCGTCGCCGCCGCTGTTCATTTCGCCGGTACGGGTGTTGTAGGTCATCTTCTGGCCGCTGTTGATGCCCTGTGCGCTTTCAACCCGGTAATTGCCGGTCAGCACGATGACCTCGCCCTTGATGTCGTAGTCGATCTTGTCGGCGCGGGCATTCATCCAGCTGCCATCGTCCAGCTGCTGTTTCATCGTGGCCTGCTTGCCGGAGAACACCGCGCGCACCGCCTCGCCATCCTTCATGTGGATGTCGGCCTGGGCGGCGCGGATTTCCAGCGTGCCCTGGGTGATGATCACATTGTTGGACAGGGTGATGACGCCATCGCCAAGGAACGAACCCGACTGTGCGCCGGACTCGATGTTCATTTCCTTGTTGCGGTCATCGGTGCGGGCTTCGGCGGAGAAGCCGGGGGCCAACAGGCACAGGGCAAATGCAGCGGCGTAGAGGAGCTTCATGACGGGGGGCTTTCCTGCCTGATTCGTGGAAGCGGCCGAAGCCGTCCGTGGATTGTCGGGGCGCATCACTGACGGGGCGTGTAACGGCTCTTGACCTGACTCAGGAAGTGGTAGGTCTTGTCGCTGGAATTCAGTTCAAACCCGACACCAGACTGGGTCATGCCTGGTCGGGTCAGGGTGACCAACGCGTCGGTGCTGGCTTTGTTCTCATTCGGGAACACGTCGAGATGATCGGTCCGGAAGGTCGTCGGCGGCACGCTGGGCACCTTGGGGCTGTCGCCGCTGACGTTGCCGGTCAGCTTCAACTGGTCGCCCTTGGCGCTGACCCACCCCTTGTCGCTGCGCAGCTCCCAGTGGTTGCCGTCGCGATCAGGCAGCAGGAACAGCGGCGTGGCGATGACCATGGTTTCATCGGCACGGCTGCGTTCCAGCAGTGGCGCGCGCAGGGTGGTGGATTCCTTGCCCTGTTCGTCCAGTGCGATGATCTGGAAGTCGTGCAGCACGTAGTCCTTGCTGGCGTCGTCGCCGGCAACCGGTTGCGGCTTGTTGCGGTCGCGCAGCAGCGACCAGCCGCTCAGCACGGCGGCAGCCAGAAGCACGCCTCCGATGGCGGTGCGCCAGTTCATGCGCCGAACCTCGCCAGCACCGCGTCTACATGGCCTTGTGCGGCCAGCAGCACGTCGCACAGCTCACGCGCTGCGCCACGGCCGCCATCGGCGCGGGTCTGCCAGTGCACGCGTTCGGCGATCCACGGGTGGGCATTGGCCGGGGCCACGGCCAAGCCGACCGCGCACAGCGGAGCCAGGTCGGGCAGGTCGTCACCCATGAAGGCGACCTGGTCGAGGCCGATGCCGTGCTGTTCGCACAACAGGCGCACGCTGGCCAGTTTGTCGCCCACCGCGATCTGGGTGTCGATGCCCAGGTCGGCCCCGCGCTTGAGCGCGGACAGACTGTTGCGCGCGGTGATCAGCACGGGGTGGATACCGTGCTGCTGCAGCAGTTTCAGGCCCAGTCCGTCCTGCACGTAGTACGCCTTGCTCTCGTTGCCTTCCCGGTCGTAGTAGAGCCGACCGTCGGTGAGCGTACCGTCCACGTCAAAGCAGGCCAGCCGGATGCGACCGGCGACGGCGTGCAGGTGGGACGGGAAACCGGGCAGCGGGGAATAGGGCATCAGGGCAGGCGGTCAGCTGAATGGAGGAGGGCCACTGTGGTTTAAACCACCCGCGCCCGCAACAGGTCATGAATATTGAGCGCGCCCACCGCCTTGCCTTCAGCGTCGACCACGATCAGGCCGTTGATCTGGTGGGTTTCCATCAGCCGCGCCGCTTCCACGGCCAGCTGATCGGCCCCGATGGTACGGGGTTTGCGGGTCATGACGTCGACAATGCGCGCGCTGCGCACGTCCAGGTCGCTGTCCAGGGCGCGACGCAGGTCGCCGTCGGTGAACAGGCCGACCAGGCGCTGGTCGGCGTCGACCACGGCGGTCATCCCCAGTCGCTTGCGGCTCATTTCCACCAACGCCTGGCTCAGGCTGGCGTCCTCGCCCACGCAGGGCAGCTCATCTCCGCTGTGCATGACATCGGTGATGTGCAGCAGCAGGCGGCGCCCCAGGCTGCCCGCCGGGTGGGAGCGGGCGAAGTCGTCGGCGGTGAAGCCGCGCGCGTCCAGCAGGGCCACGGCCAGGGCGTCACCCATGGCCAGCGAGGCGGTGGTGCTGGAGGTCGGGGCCAGCGCCAGCGGGCAGGCCTCGGCCGGCACGCTGACGTCCAGGTGCACGTCGGCGGCCTGGGCCAGGTTGGAGCCGGGGCGGCCGGTCATGGCGATCAGGCGGTTGCCCTGGCGCTTGAGGACCGGCAGCAGCATCAGCACCTCGTCGGACTCGCCCGAGTAGGACAGGGCCAGCACCACGTCGTCCTCGGTGATCATGCCCAGGTCGCCGTGCCCGGCCTCACCCGGGTGCACGTAGAACGCCGGGGTGCCGGTGGAGGCCAGGGTGGCGGCGATCTTGCGGGCCACATGGCCGGACTTGCCCATGCCGGTGGCCACCACACGGCCGCGGCTGGCCAGCACCAGCTGGCAGGCCTGGCTGAAGGCATCGCCCAGGCGGTCGGCCACCGCAGCCAGGGCGTCGCGCTCGATCTCGAACACCCGGTGGCCGCTGGCAACCAGGGCCGCAGGATCGGTGGAGTGAGGGGGCAGGGGCGATACAGCCATGCGGGCGCCACGCGGAAGAGTAGAATGAGCGCACATTTTATTAGGAAAGCCCGTTGGACGCCGAGACCATCCGCAATCTGATCGAAACCGGCCTGCCTGGCTCCCGCGCCGACGTGCAGGGTGACGATGGCGTGCATTTCGAGGCCACCGTGGTCTGTGACGCCTTCGCCGGCAAGCTGCCGTTGGCCCGCCATCGCATGGTGTATGCCACGCTGGGCGATCTGATGGGCGGGGCGATCCATGCGCTGGCGCTGAAGACGGTGACGCCGGCGGAAGCTGGCTGACGGTTGGTTTTTCCTGGTTGCCGGCCAGCGGCCGGCACTACCGATCCATTTTCCCTGAATTTCTGTAGGTTCCATGGCCAAGATCGTAGTGACCGGCGGCGCGCCGCTGCACGGTGAAGTGAACATTTCCGGCGCCAAGAACGCCGTCCTCCCCATCCTGTGCGCCACCCTGCTGGCCGATGCGCCGGTGGAGATCACCAACGTGCCGCACCTGCACGACGTGGTGACCACGGTGAAGCTGCTGGGCGAACTGGGGGCCAAGGTCACCATCGACCAGGGCACGCTGTCGCGCGGCAGCGCGATCGTGGTCGACCCGCGTTCGGTGAACCAGCACGTAGCGCCGTATGAACTGGTCAAGACCATGCGCGCCTCGATCCTGGTGCTGGGCCCGCTGCTCGCGCGCCATGGTGCCGCCGAAGTGTCGCTGCCCGGCGGCTGCGCGATCGGCTCGCGCCCGGTGGACCAGCACATCAAGGGCCTGCAGGCGCTGGGTGCGGAGATCGTGGTCGAGAACGGCTTCATCAAGGCACACGCCAAGCGTCTGAAGGGCGGCCATTTCACCTTCGACATGGTCAGCGTGACCGGTACCGAGAACGTGCTGATGGCCGCGGTGCTGGCTGAAGGCACCACCGTGCTGGACAACTGCGCGATGGAACCGGAAGTGACCGACCTGGCGCACTGCCTGATCGCGCTGGGCGCGAAGATCGAAGGGCTGGGCACCACCCGCCTGGTGATCGAAGGCGTGGAGCGCCTCAACGGCGGCCGTCATGAAGTGCTGCCCGACCGCATCGAAACCGGCACCTTCCTGGTGGCGGCAGCGATGACCGGCGGCAAGGTCACGGTCAACCGCGCGCGCCCGAACACCATGGACGCCGTCCTGGCCAAGCTGGTCGAAGCCGGGGCGACCATCGAGACCACCGAAGACAGCATCACCCTGGACATGCAGGGCAAGCGCCCGCGCGCTGTAAACCTGACCACCGCACCGTACCCGGCGTTCCCCACCGACATGCAGGCGCAGTTCATGGCGCTCAACTGTGTGGCCGATGGCGTTGGCGTGATCAATGAAACGATCTTTGAAAACCGTTTCATGCACGTCAACGAGCTGCTGCGCCTGGGTGCGGACATCCAGGTCGAAGGCCACACCGCCATCGTGCGTGGTTCCGACCATCTCAGCGGTGCGCCGGTGATGGCCACCGACCTGCGCGCGTCGGCCTCGTTGATCCTGGCCGGCCTGATGGCCAAGGGTGACACCACCATCGACCGCATCTACCACCTGGACCGCGGCTACGAGAACATCGAAGAGAAGCTCTCGGCGCTGGGTGCCACCATCCGGCGTACCGCATGATCCTGCGCGGCCAGTTCACCCGTCGCCGCAAGGCGCTGCTGATCCTGGTGCTGGTGGTGCTGGGCTGGCTGGGCTACGCCTGGTACGCCGGCATTGCCATCACCCAGGGCCTGGAGCAGCAGGACATGGACTGGAACGGCGACGGTACGGTCAGTCGCACGGAAGTGCTGCAGTCGTTCTACGCGGTAGGCGTGAAGGTGACCGACGAGGGCAACCGGCACTGCAAGGCCTTCTACTGGCGCAGCAGTGGTGAGCAGATCCGGGTCGATTGCCGGACCGTGTTTGGCGAAGCCAAGCCGGAATGAGAAAACGCCCGCAATGCGGGCGTTTTTTTGCGCGGGCGTATCGACCAACGGTCGATACCTACCGGGTAGGTGCCGACCGTTGGTCGGCACGCGATGCGTCACTTGAAGCTGCGGATGGTCAGGTCCAGCGCATCCTTGCCGTCCTCACGCTGCAGCAGTCGTACCGGCACCGGCAGCTCCTTCACCACCCACGCAATCTGTTCTTTCTTGCCGTCCACGCGCGAGACTTTGGTAGCGTCGTAAGTCTTGCCGGCAACCGTGATCTGCTCCTTGCCGACCGTCTTGTAGGTCAGCGATTTGATCCGGCCTTCGTCGACCATGCGGTAGGTCAGCGGCTTGCCGTCCGCAAAGTCGCGGGCGATGGCCAGGTTGATCAGCAGCGCATCCATATCGCCAGTCTTCAACGCGACGGGGCCGGCACGGTCAGGCTTGATGTCGCCCTTCCAGGTCGCTTGTTTCTTGGCCCAGTCATATGTGGCGTCGACGTTGCGCTTCTTCACCAGCAGCATCGAACGGTCGTTGCTGGTCAGCGGACGCAGCTTGCCGCCGGTCTCGTCAAAGACCGTGTTCTGGCTCAGCGTGGCCAGTTGGTTGCTGACGTTGAGGCTGTACTGCCACTTGATGCCGTCGACCTTGCTCAGGG
>JAEXNZ010000269.1 GCA_023439425.1 Pseudomonadota bacterium | reverse complement strand
GTCGATGCTACGTGAAATATGGGGGGTGCGCACAGGGGGGAAAGCGACGTTCCTCCCGCTGGGCTCAATCGGCCTCGTGGCAATCCGCGCGGCGGACTTCCTCGACGAACTTGCGCATCTTGTAGCCGTCCTTGATGCCCGGCTCGGATTCGATGCCGCTGGAGACGTCCACGCCCCACGGCAGGGTGGCGACGATGGCGTCGAACACGTTGTCCGGGGTGATGCCGCCGGCCAGCAGGAACGGACGATGCAAGCCGGTGGGCAGGCGGGTCCAGTCGAAGGTCACGCCAGTGCCACCGCCGCCGCCCGGCGCATGGCTGTCGAACAGGAAGCCGGCGGCACTGGGATAGCGCAGCTGCAGCTGGCGCGCATTGACCTCTTCACGCCCGCCCATGGCGACCGCTTTCAAGTAAGGCATGTTGAAGCTGCGGCAGAACGCCTCGTCTTCGCCGCCATGGAACTGCAGCAGCGTGGGCCGCACGGTGCGCAGCACTTCGCGTACCTCTTCCTTGCTGTTGTCCCGGAAAAGGGCGACCACATCGACCATCGGTGCAATCGCCTGGCGCATGGCGCGGGCTTCGGCCGGGGCCACCCGGCGCTTGCTTTCACGGGCGAAGATGAAGCCCACGGCGTCCACACCCAGCTCGCCGGCCAGGCGTACGTCGCCGGCGCGGGTCATGCCGCAGAACTTGATGCGGGTGCGGTAGTAGGAGCGGCTCATAACGTAACCTCGGCAGGCAGGTGCCAGTTGTCGGGATACAACGGGCCAACGAACACAAGACCCTGAGGCGGTGCAGTGGGGCCGGCCACGGTACGGTCCTGGCCGGCGAGCAGCTCGGCCATCCATGACACCGGTTGTTCCCCACAACCGATCAGAATCAATGAGCCGACAATATTGCGCACCATGTGATGAAGGAATGCATTGGCCTGAACGCAGACCTCGATCACCTCGCCCTGCCGGGTCACGCTGATCGCCTGCAGGTCGCGCCGGGCATGCAGCGCTTCACACTGCACACTGCGGAACGCGCTGAAGTCGTTTTCGCCCAACAACGCCTGCCCGGCCTCGTGCATGCGAGCGGCATCCAGTGGCCGGCGCTCCCAGCTGAGGGTCTGCCGGTACAGGGCCGGGCGCACCTGACGGTTCAGCAGGCGATAGCGATAGCGCCGCGCCCGGGCAGAAAAACGGGCGTGGAAATCATCGGCCACCGGCACGCACCAGCGCACCGCGATGGAACGCGGCAGCCGCGTGGTCGTGCCCAAGGTCCAGCCGCGCGGGTCGCGCACGGCGTCGGTGTCGAAATGGACCACCTGGCATTCGCCGTGCACGCCGGCGTCGGTGCGCCCGGCGCAGGTGACCTGGATCGGGGCATCGGCCACTGAGGACAGCGCCTCCTGCAGACTGGCCTGCACGCTGGGGCAGCCGCTTTCGCCCAGCTGCTGCCAGCCCTTGTACTCACTGCCGTCGTACTCCACGCCCAGTGCGTAGCGCATGGTCAACCTCGGTTACGTCGTTGAAGGCCGGCCCAGCGGCCGGCCAGGGCCTGCGCCCGGTGTGTCACGGCAGGCGGGCCAGCAGCTCGCGCGCCTGGATCTGGCTGTGGATGTCGCCGGCGGCCGCCACTTCCTGCAGCAAGGCGCGTGCGGTGTCGGCATCCCCCAGATCGAGGTAGGCGATGGCCAGTTCCAGCCGCTCGCGGCCCGGGGTGCCCAGCGATTCCCCGCCTGCCGCCGGCTCGGTGGCCGACACAGCAGCGGCCGGTTCGACCGGGTGCTGCGCGGCAACCGGCGCAACCGGCTCTTCGGGGAACTCGAACACGCCGCGATAGGACGGCTGCGCCGCGGCATTCCATGCGTGCGCGGGAACCACCACGTGATCATGATCCGCCACGCCCGAATCGGCGGCGGGGCCGCCTCGACCGGGCTGCGGCTCCAGCGCGAACACCGGTTCGCGGCGCGCCACTTCAGCAGCCACCTGATCGGCAGTGCTGTCGTATTCGGCCGAGTCGTATGCCAGCTCGGCGACCTGGTCTGCCTGTTCCTGGTCTGCGCGCTCCTGTGCCGCCAGCTCGTCGACGTAGCCGGCAGCCGGCACCGCGGCCGCCAGTGCGGTAGCGTCGAAACCATCGCGGCGCAGCGGCGGCAGCGGCGACGGCTTGCGGCGGCGTGCCAGCGCCCAACCGGCCACCACCACCAGCAGCACGCCCAGCCCCAGCCAGTACCAGCCGCCACCGCCGCCTTCACGGGCGGCGGGCGCGTCGGCCAGGCGCTGCTGGGCCGCGGCGAGGTCACTGTCCTTCATGCTGATCAGCGCTTCCTGCTGCTTCTGCAGTTTTTCCAGCTCGGCCACGCGGCCGCGCAGCTCCTGGATCTCCGCATCGCGGGTGGCCACGTCTTCCTTGGCCTGCTGCAGTTGTTCGTTGCCCAGCATGTCACCCTCACTGCCGGCAGCCGTGCCGGTGATAGTCCCTGCGTTGTGGTCGGTAGCGGCAACCGCGGGGGCGATTTCCAGTCGTCCGCCGGCGTTTGCCGGAGCGGCCGCCGATGCTGCGCCCGCTGCGTTGGCCGGGGTGCTGGCAGGTGTGCCTGCCACACCCGTGGCCGCCGGCTGTGGAATGGCCGAGCGGGCCTGACGCCACTGCGCGGTGTGCTCGCGCACCATGGCAGCGGCTTCGGCCGCGTCCACCGGGGGTGCTGCTGCGGCATCCGCCGTACGCAGCACGGCCCCTTGCTTGAGCAGGTTCACGTTGCCACGAATGAAAGCTTCGGGATTGGCCCGCAGCAGCGCGATCATCGCCTGGTCACGGCTGAGGCCGCGTTCGCGGGCCAGGCCACCGGCGATTTCCGAGAGGGTCTGGCCGCGCTGCACGGTGATGCTGCCATCGGCTGCAACGGCCGGAGCCGGTGCGGGACGCGCCGGTGCGGGCGCTCGTGCTGATGCGGGTGCCGCATTGCGGGCCGGCACCGGACTGGTACGCGATGGAGTTGCTT
>JAEXNZ010000253.1 GCA_023439425.1 Pseudomonadota bacterium | reverse complement strand
TGCTCGGCCGTCTGGTCGAGCCGTGGCTGTCGCTGAAGATCGAACCCGAACAGCCCGGTCAGTACAACGACGGCCGCCCGGTGATCTACGTGCTGGAGGACTACGGTCTGTCCAACGCGCTGATCCTGGACAAGGCCTGCCGCGATGCCGGCCTGCCGTCGCCGCTGGTGCCGATTGCCGGTGACCCCACCGGGCGCAAGCGCGCCTATGTGGCGCTGTCGCGGCGCAGCAGCAGCAACTCGCTGATTCCCGAACAGCGTGGGGCCAAGACCCATTCCGATTCGCTGGCCAAGGTGCTGCAGGCCCATCGCACCCGCGACGAGCTGGATGTGCACCTGGTGCCGGTGTCGATCTTCGTCGGCCGTGCACCGGACAAGACCAGCGGCTGGTTCGCGGTGTTGTTCTCGGAAAACTGGGCACTGGTCGGCCGCTTCCGTCGCCTGCTGGCGGTGCTGCTGAACGGCCGCAGCACCATCGTGCGCTTCGCCCCGCCGATCTCGCTGCGTTCCACGGTGAACGAGGGGCTGGACCCCGAGCGCACTGTGCGCAAGCTGCAGCGCGTGCTGCGTACCCATTTCCGCCGCATCCGCGAGTCGGTGATCGGACCCGATCTGTCCACCCGCCGCCTGCTGGTGGACAAGGTGCTGGACGCGGACACCGTACGCGAGGCCATTGCCTCGCAGGCCAAGCGGGACAACTCCAAGCCGGCCGATGCCTGGAAGAAGGCGCATGCCTACGCCTGGGAAATCGCCGCCGACTACTCCAGCCCGGTGGTGCGCTCGGCCAGCTTCATGCTCAGCCACGTCTGGAACCGCATCTACGCCGGCGTGCTGGTGCACCACCTGGACAAGTTCAAGGCCGCCGCGCCGGGCCATGAAGTGGTCTACGTACCCAGCCACCGCAGCCACATGGACTACCTGCTGCTGAGCTACCTGTTGTACGACCGCGGCATCGTGCCGCCGCACATCGTGGCCGGCATCAACCTGAACCTGCCGGTGGTCGGCACCCTGCTGCGCAAGGGCGGTGCGTTCTTCATCCGCCGTTCCATCCGTGGCAACGCGCTGTATTCGGCGGTGCTCAGCGAGTACGTCGCCCAGTTGGTGGCCGGTGGCTACTCCATCGAGTACTTCGTCGAAGGCGGGCGCTCGCGCACCGGCCGTCTGCTGCCGCCCAAGGGTGGGATGATCTCCATGCCGCTGCGCGCGTTCCTGCGCCAGCCGCGCAAGCCGGTGCTGTTCCAGCCGGTCTACATCGGCTATGAGAAGCTGATGGAAGGTGGCAGCTACCTGGACGAACTGTCCGGCCGGCCGAAGGAAAAGGAATCCATCTGGTCGCTGTTGTGGGGCATTCCCAAGGTGCTCAAGCAGAACTTCGGCCAGGTGGTGGTCAACTTCGGTGAACCCATCGAGTTGAACCGTGTACTGGCCGAGCAGGCTCCGGAGTGGGCTGGCCAGCCGGTGGGCGAGGATGAGAAACCCAGCTGGCTGTCGGGCACGGTGGATCACCTAGCCGAGCGTATCCAGGTGCACATCAACGCCGCCGCCGACGTCAATCCGATCAACCTGCTGGCACTGGCGCTGCTGTCCACGCCCAAGCATGCGATGGGCGAAGCTGACCTGATCGCGCAGATCCAGCTGTGCAAGACCCTGCTGGGGGAAATGCCGTATTCGGACCGGGTGACGGTGACCCCGCATTCGCCCGAGCGCATCATTGCCCACGCCGAAGAGATCAACGTCCTCACCCGCATCAAGCACCCGCTGGGCGACGTGCTCAGCGTGAGCGGCGACACCGCGGTGCTGCTGAGCTACTTCCGCAACAACGTCATCCACCTGTTCACCGCCTCGTCGTGGGTGGCGTGCTGCTTCCAGAACAACCGCCGCATGAGCCGCACCGGGCTGGTCCAGCTGGGACGCACGGTGTACCCGTTCCTGCAGGCCGAGCTGTTCCTGCCATGGACCGAAGACCAGTTTGCCCAGCGCATCGAGCAGACCATCAACGTGTTCGTGCGCGAGGGCCTGCTGCAGAACGTGAACGACGACGACGGCGGCATCCTGGCCCGAAATACCGGGCAGACCGACGAAGTGTTCCGCCTGCGTGCCATCGGCCATTCGCTGCAGCAGGCGTTCGAGCGGTATTACATCGCCATTTCCGTGCTGGTGAAGAACGGCCCGGGCACGCTGGGCGCGGCTGAACTGGAAAGCCTGTGCCAGCAGGCGGCGCAGCGCCTGAGCCTGTTGTACGCGCCGGCCGCGCCGGAGTTCTTCGACAAAACCCTGTTCCGTGGCTTCATCCAGAAGCTGCGCGAGCTGCGCCTGGTGTGGCCGGACGAGAACAGCAAGCTGCTGTTCGACCAGCGCCTGGACGCGTGGGCGAAGGATGCCAAGTTCATCCTGGGCCGCGAACTACGCCACACGATTGAACGTGTGAGCCCGGAAGCGGCGAAGCCCGAGGAACCGGTGGCGCAGGATTGATACCGGCGTGACGCCCAACGGTCGGCACCCCCCC
>JAEXNZ010000231.1 GCA_023439425.1 Pseudomonadota bacterium | reverse complement strand
AGCAGGACGCGACCTCGGTGGTGGAAGCCATTTCCGCCGAAGACATCGGCAAGCTGCCGGACGTGAGCATTGCCGAATCGCTGGGCCGCCTGCCCGGCCTGGCCGCGCAGCGCGTGGCCGGTCGTGCCCAGGTGATCAGCGTGCGCGGCCTGTCCCCGGACTTCGCCACCACCCTGCTCAACGGGCGTGAAGTGGTCAGCACCGGCGACAACCGCAGCGTGGAATTCGACCAGTACCCGTCGGAACTGGTGAACGGCGTGACTGTGTACAAGACCCCGGACGCCGCACTGGTCGGCCAGGGCCTGTCCGGCACCATCGACATGCAGACCGTGCGTCCGCTGTCGTTCGCCGAGCGCGTGATCGCGGTCAGCGGTCGCTACCAGAAGAACTCGCTGGGCAAGGCGGCGAACGTGGATGCCTATGGCAACCGCTTCAGCGCCAGCTACATCGACCAGTTCGCCGACAACACCTGGGGCATTTCGCTGGGCTACGCCCACAGCGACATGCCGATCCAGGAAAACCAGGTCGGCCTGTACGAGCCGTGGACCACCGAGCAGACCAACCAGGGCAACCGCCCGGGCGTGGCCGCAGGCACGTACTTCTCGGACGGCATCAAGGCGCTGCGCCGTACCGGCAACAACAAGCGTGATGGCTACATGGCCACCATCCAGTTCCGCCCGTCCAACACCTGGACGAGCACGCTGGACGCGTTCCACACCGAAGCCGAGCAGATCGACACCGCCAACCAGTTCGAGGTCAACCTCAGCAACTACAACGGCGGCTACGATCCGGGTCTGTTCATCAGCAACCCGCAGGTGAACGGCAACAACAGCTTCACCGGCGGCACTGCCAGCGGCGTGTATCCGCTGGTGCGCGGCATGTACAACAAGCGCAAGGACAAGATCGACGCGTTCGGCTGGAACAACGAGCTGACCTTCGACACCTTCAAGATCACCGCGGATGTGAACTACTCCAAGGCGACGCGCGACGAGCTGAACCTGGAAAACAACCTGCAGCTCACCCCGATGCCGCAGCTGGATACGATTGGCCTGACCGTCAACCCGAACGGCTTCTCGCAGATCCGCCCGGGCCTGGACTATTCCAATCCGGAAGCGCTATACCTGACCAACACGATCTACGGTTCGGGTTACGGCAAGGTGCCGCAGGTGGAAGACCGCCTGAAGGGTGCGCGCCTGCAGGCCACGTTCAACATGCCCGAAGCGCTGTCGTCCTGGTTCCAGGATATCGACGTGGGCGTGAACTACGCCGACCGTCGCAAGGAAAAGACCCAGGCCGAAGGCAACATCCTGCTGGGTGACCAGGGCGACGCCAACGTGGGCGGCGACCTGCAGTATTCGCCAGTGAACCTGGGCTTTGCCGGCATCGGCTACATCCCGGCGTGGAACGTGCCGGCGGCGGTGGACCGCTACATGGTCTTCAACCCGGTCACCAACCTGGACTACCTGATTCCGAAGTCGTGGGTGGTGCAGGAAAAGACCACCACCGCGTGGCTGCGCGCCAACATCAACACCGACATCGGGGAAGTGGGCCTGCGCGGCAACATCGGCGTGCAGATGATCCGCACCGACCAGAGCTCGCAGTCGAACTACTTCGACCGTTCGCGTCCGGTGGGCCAGGAAGTGCTGCCGATCGACGAAGGCAAGACCTACACCGACTGGCTGCCGAGCTTGAACCTGGCCTTCATGTTCCCGCACCAGCAGACCCTGCGTTTCGCGGTGGCGAAGCAGGTCGCGCGTCCGCGCGTGGACCAGATGCGTGCGGGCCTGGAGTTCGGCGTGGACACGGCGACCGGCAAGCCGGGCGGCAGTGGCGGCAACCCGCTGCTGGATCCGTGGCGCGCCAACGCGATCGATCTGTCGTACGAAAAGTACTTCGGTGAGAAGGCGTACGTGGCGGCGGCGGTGTTCTACAAGGACCTGAAGAGCTACGTCTACACCCAGTCGGTGGACGACTACGACTTCAGCAACCTGCTGGCCAGCTATGTGATTCCGCCGGGCATGACCGCTCCGCTGCTGACCACGGGTACGTTCTCGGCCCCGCAGAACGGCGAAGGTGGCACGCTGAAGGGCCTGGAGCTGACCGCTTCGTTCCCGCTGGACATGCTGACCGACACGCTGCGTGGCTTCGGCGTGCAGGCGAGCGCGACGTTCAACGACAGCGACATCAAGATCATGGATCCGGAAAGCGCGTCGTCGGTGGGTACCGATCCGATCAGCCTGCCGGGCCTGTCCGAGCGCGTGTACAACTTCACGGCGTACTACGAGCGCAACGGGTTTGAAGCGCGCGTGAGCCAGCGTCGTCGTTCGGACTTCATTGGTGAGATCGGCAACTTCAACGGCAACCGCACGCTGCGTTACGTGGTGGGCGAGAACGTGACGGACGCGCAGATCAGCTACACCTTCAGCGACAGCAGTGCGATGAAGGGCCTGACCCTGCTGCTGCAGGGCAGCAACCTGACCAACGAGCCGTACCGCACCTATGCAGGCACGAAGGATCGCCCGCTGGAGTACGTCGAGTGGGGCCGCACCTACATGCTGGGCGTGAACTACAAGTTCTGATTCCTGGCGTGATCGCTTGACCAGAGAACCCGCTGCGTAATGCAGCGGGTTTTTTGTTGTTGCGTGCGATTGCACACGCTCCGTAGAGCCACGCCCTGCGTGGCTGCTGTTGGATCCATGCGAACAGCCGGCACTCATCGGTAT
>JAEXNZ010000200.1 GCA_023439425.1 Pseudomonadota bacterium | reverse complement strand
ACCCCGGCACGCCCAAACACGGAAACCGATGACCACCGGCTGTTCGCCCAGAACCAACAGCAGCCGGGCAACGCCCGGCGACACGTAGACCGTGCAATCCGAGGGTCAGGCCAGCAGGCGCTCGATCAGGCGCTGGTAGAGGGCTGGCAGGGCTTCGAGGTCGGCGACGGAGACGTTCTCGTTGACCTGGTGGATGGAGGCGTTGACCGGGCCGACTTCGATGCACTGGGCTCCCAGCGGGGCGATGAAGCGGGCGTCGGAGGTGCCGCCGCCGGTGCTTTCTTCCGGGGCCGCGCCGGCGAATTCGCCCAGCACCTGCCGGGCCACGCTGCGCAGCGTGCCTTCCGGGGTGTAGAACGGCTCGCCGCTGCGGTGCCATTTCAGCGTGTAGTCCAATGCGTGCGCGTCCAGCATCGCGGTGATCGCTGATTCCAGCTTCGGTGCGTTCCAGTGCGGGTTGTAGCGCAGGTTGAACAGTACCTGCAGCTCGCCCGGAATGACGTTGTTCGCGCCCGTGCCGGCGTGGATGTTGGAGACCTGCAGACTGGTCGGCGGGAAGCTCTCGAAACCGTCGTCCCAGTGCCGCGCGGTCAGCGCTGCCAGCGCCGGTGCGGCCAGATGGATCGGGTTGCGCGCCTTGTGCGGATACGCCACGTGACCCTGCACGCCCTTCACCGTCAGCGTGCCCGACAGGCTGCCGCGACGGCCCACCCGCAGCAGGTCGCCCAGCACCGCCGTCGATGACGGCTCACCGGTGATGCACCAGTCGATGCCTTGCCCGCGTTCACGGAACAGATCTGCCACCCGGCGTACGCCATCGATGGCGTCACCTTCTTCGTCACTGGTCAGCAGCACCGCCAGCGTGCCCGGATGATCCGGGTGCGCAGCCACGAACTGCTCGGCCGCCACCACGAACGCCGCCACGCTGCCCTTCATGTCTGCTGCGCCGCGGCCGTACAGCACGCCCTCGCGTACCTCGGGCTTGAACGGATCGCTGGCCCAGGCCTCGCGCGGGCCCGGGGGCACCACGTCGGTGTGACCCAGCAGCACCAGCACCGGCGCGCCGCTGCCGTGGGTCGCCCACAGGTTGTCGACCTCGCCCAGGCGCAGGTGCTCGCAGTGGAAACCCGCCGCCTGCAGACGATCGGCCAACAGCGCCTGGCAACCCGCGTCGTCCGGCGTCACCGAAGGGCGCGCGATCAGATCGCAGGTCAGCGCGACGACATCGTTCATGCCCCTACCCCGAAGCGCTGCTTGTAACCGTTGTCGCTGAAACCCTGGCTTATCTTGCCGTCAGCGGTGACCACCACCGGCCGCTTGATCAGCTGCGGGTACTCGCGCAGCAGCAGCTTCCACTCCGCGTCAGACGCGGCCGCCTTGCGGTTATCCGGCAGCTGCCGCCAGGTGGTGGACGACTTGTTGACCATTGCGCCCAATCCACCCAGCTGCGCTGCCCATTCCAGCAGCGTCTCCGGTGACGGCTTGTTGTCGCGGTAATCCACAAAGGAATACGCCACACCGAAGCGGTCCAGCCACTTGGTGGCCTTCTTGCAGGTGTCGCAGTTCTTCAGCCCGTAAATAATGGTTTCGCTCATGCCCGGATCATACCGCAAGGTTTTGCCCCCCTCAGCTCACCAGCTGGGTCAGCAGCAGGCGCTGCCACGAGTGCAGGCCCGCCAGCAGGGGCAACGCCGGGCCCAGCAGCGGTTTGCCGGTTGGATCCAACAGCTGCGCGGCCTGACTCTCCATGAAGGCACGGATGTCATCCAGAGCGGTGTCATTGGCTGCATTCAACGGGCTGTCCAGATGCAGTTGCTGGTACAGGCTGTCCATGTCGAGCAGCATCCGCGCACGCGCGCCCATGTCCAGGCGGATGCCTCCGGACTGAACACGGGACATCAGAGCATCGGCGCAGGCGATCAATGGCCACCGGTCAACGGTGGCCTCGGCGGCCGGGGTCTGTGCATCGAACGACCGCAATCGCAATCGCCGCTGATCATCATAGGACTGCTGACTCAGCCACTCGGCGTAGTAATGCGGCGCATAGCGCAGATGGTCGGTCGGCTCGGAAGCGCTCTGTGCATTACGGCGATTGACCTCGTCCATCCACGCTTTGAGCAGGCGCGCCACACAGAGCTGACGCTCCAGTGCAGCGTCATCTTCAGGAACAGCCTGCACCGCTGCCAGCTGACGCAGGTAGAGCGATCCGTGGCGTGCCACCAACCCCATCTTGGCGGATTCGCACTGTCGCAACATATCCGGCAGTCGCTCCAACAGCTGATGCACGACGGGAACAAGGGCGTCTGCTGCGGTGCGCGCCGCCCCTGCTCCGGCCGGCGTCTTCAACCAGTATTCCGACGCACGCAGGGTGCTGCTCAGCCCAAACATGATGACCCCTGCGGCCACCGGGTCGTCCTGGATCAGCGCGGTTCCGGCGCGGAACTTCGGCACAAGCGTTCTGCGGATCAACACTTCACACAGTGCACTCAGCTTCGAGTGCGTCAGCAGTTCGCCAAGGTGGAACATGATGACGCCGCAGGTTTCCAGTTTCACCCAGCCAATCTGGCGGATCAGGGTTGCACACAACTCCAATGCCTTTACCAGGCTGGAAGTATCCATTCCGGCCTTCTCACGCATCCGCCACAGCTCCCGGATCAGATGCAGGGCCTTCCCGATGTCGCAGTGCTTCGGCTGGTCCGCCGACCCCACGGACGCCAGCGCCACGCCTTCGCGCAGGGCCTGCAGCAAGGTGTCCAGGTCTGCGTCCAGCGCACTGGCGTCGCCTGCCTTGACGATGCGCGAATGCAGGGCGGCGATCATGGCACCAGGCGGAGGATCCGCGCGCGCGTGCGTGCGGGTCGGCATCGGTGAATTGAACAGCGCCAGCAGAAGTCGGTGCTCCACACTGTCGTGGGACGAAGGCGTGAACGGCGGAACGGGGCGGCGGGACGCGCGCAGCGCGGTCGCCGGCGGAGACGAAGACAGACGCGGAACGTCAAAAGGCATGAATGTCCTTCTTGCAGGGAGATCAGAACAGGCGTCGCAGGTCGACGCACTCCGAGCATAGCGACGCCGCCCGAAGGCGGCGTTGCGAAGGTCTTACCTGTTGCGACGCTCGATCAGGCACCCCGCTGAAAATGGGGTGCCTGCGACAATCATTCGGCCAGGCCGCGCAGCAGGTCGTTGACGCTGGTCTTGCTGCGGGTCTTGGCATCGACCTGCTTGACGATCACCGCACAGTACAGCGAATGCGTGCCGTCCTTGCTCGGCAGCGAGCCGGACACGACCACGCTGTACGGCGGAATGTAGCCATAAGTGACTTCGCCGGTCGCGCGGTTGTAGATGCGGGTGCTCTGGCTCAGGAATACACCCATTCCGATCACACTGTGGTGACCCACCACGACGCCTTCAACCACCTCCGAACGCGCGCCGATGAAGCAATGGTCTTCAATGATGGTCGGGCTGGCCTGCAGCGGCTCCAGCACGCCGCCGATGCCGGCACCGCCGGACAGGTGGCAATGCTTGCCGATCTGCGCGCACGAACCCACCGTGGCCCAGGTGTCGACCATGGTGCCCTCGCCCACATACGCACCAATGTTGGTGAAGCTGGGCATCAGCACCACGTCCTTGCCGAAGTAGCTGCCGCGACGGGCGATCGCACCCGGCACCACGCGCACGCCAGCGCGACGGAACTTCGCTTCATCAAAGCCGGCAAAGCGCGATTCCACTTTGTCCCAGAACGGGGCCGGACGCGCGTCCACCACGCCCATGTCGTTGACACGGAAGTACAGCAGCACCGCCTTCTTCAGCCACTCATTGACCTTCCAGCCACCGTGGCCGTCCGGCTCGGCGACGCGGAACTCGCCCGTTTCCAGCCCGTCGATGACCCGGTTGACCAGCGGCTTGGTCGAGCCTTCGATCTCGTGCAGGGTCAGCATGG
>JAEXNZ010000163.1 GCA_023439425.1 Pseudomonadota bacterium | reverse complement strand
GCCTACGGCCGGCGCTACCGGAGCAGCCACGCAGGGCGTGGCTCTACGGGGTTGGATAGGCAGAAGGGGTATCGACCAACGGTCGATACCCACCGCATGGGGGCGGTTGATACCTGCGGTCAGCCGGAGATGGCCAAACGCTCCTGGTGGTAACGGCGTACGGCGGCGTACCAGAGGATGGCGGCGAGTCCGAGGCTGGCGGCGAGGTAGACGCCCCACATCTGTGGGCTGATCGCTTCGTGGCGGATGATCTTCAGCAGCATCTGGTTCTGCGCCAGGAACGGCACGCCGAACTGCCACAGCTCGCTCTTCAGCGGGTACACCATCAGTGCGTAACCGGGCAGCATCGGCAGCAGCATCAGCCAGGTCATGTGGCTCTGCGCTTCCTTCATGCTCTTCGACGCCGCCGACAGGAACGTCAGCAGCGAAGTGCCGATCAGCAGCATCGGCAGCATGATGAACAGCATCTGCAGCATCGGCAGGAAGCCCATGTTGAGCTGCCGTGCGGCCGCGCCTGTTCCCAGCTGGGCACTCAACTTGAATGCCAACAAGGTCAGCAGCAACGACGCCAACCCGACCACACACGCCGCCGCGATCTTGCCGCTCACAATCGCACTGCGCGGAGCCGGCGTAGCCAGCAGCGGCTCCAGCGACTGGCGCTCACGCTCGCCCGCAGTGGTGTCCATCACCAGATAGGCACCGCCCAGGAACGAGGTGATGGTCAGCAGCACCGGCAGCAGGATGGACAGCATCACGCCGCGTTTGGCCTCGGCGGTGGCCAGGTCCTGCGTGGCCACATCCAGGGGCCGTGCGACCTGGGCGTCCACGCCACGGGCCAGCAGACGCAACGCACCCACCTGCTGGCCGTAGCCGGCCAAAGCGGCCTTCAGGCGGGCGGTCGGCACATCGGCGGCACGACGGGTGCTGTCCTGCACGATCTCCACCAGCGCCGGCCGGCCCTCTTCCCAGTTCTTGCGGAAGTCCGGGCTGATCCGCAGCGCCACATCGATGTTCTGGTCGCGGATGGCCGCAGTAAGGTCCTTCGGAGCCTCCACCGCGTTCAAGCCCTGCGCGGCCAGGAACTGCACCAGGTTCGGTGCGTGCTCGGCCCCGATGGTGGGAATTTCCAGCGGCTTGTCGATCTGGGTCTTGACCCGGGTTTCAGCCAGCTTGCCCATGCCCAGAATCAGAATCGGGTACAGCAGCGGCCCCAGCAGCAGGGTCAGCGCCAGCGTGCGGCGGTCGCGGGAAAGGTCGCGCAGTTCCTTGCGCATCACGGTCAACAACGTGGCAAACGCGCTCATGCGTGCAGTCCTTCTTCGCTACCGATGGCCTTGACGAAGGCATCTTCCAGATTCGATTCGCCGGTCTGCGCGCGCAGCTCATCCGCTGTGCCGGCTGCCATCACCGTGCCCTTGGCAATGATCACGATGCGATCGCACAGCGCCGCCACCTCCTGCATGATGTGGCTGGAGAAGATCACGCAGCGACCCTCGTCGCGCAGCCCGCGCAGGAAGCCACGCAATGCGCGCGTGGTCATCACGTCCAGGCCGTTGGTGGGTTCGTCCAGAATCACGTTGCGCGGGTCGTGCACCAACGCGCGTGCAATCGCGGTCTTGGTGCGCTGGCCCTGCGAGAAGCCGTCGGTCTGGCGGTCGAGGATGTCTTCCATGTCCAACGCCTTGGACAGCACCTTGGTGCGCTCGCGGATATCCGCCGCGCTCATGCCGTGCAGCTGGCCGAAGTAGGCGATGTTCTCGCGCGCGGTGAGGCGCTTGTACACGCCACGCGCGTCCGGCAGCACGCCGAGCCGGCGGCGCACCGCCACGGCTTCCTTCGACGCATCCAGGCCATCCACCAGCACGCGGCCCTGGTCCGGGCTCATCAGCGTGTACAGCATGCGCATGGTGGTGGTCTTGCCCGCACCATTGGGACCGAGCAGGCCGGTGATCTGGCCGTCTTCGGCGTGGAAGCCCACGTTCTGGACCGCCTGGATCAGGCCGGTCTTGGTCTGGAAGGCTTTATGCAGGTTCTCGGCGACGATCATGGTTCCCATCCATTGAACGAGGTGAAGGCCGGCACCGGACTCAGGGAATCCAGGCAGCTCACTTCCAGTGATTTGGCATCGGCGTTGTCCACGAACTGCGCCAGCACGCGCGGCATGCAGCCGGCGTTGAGGGTGCCGTGGCCCTGCCCCTTCGCCACCAGATGGCGGCCGTTGGGCAGGCCCTTCAGCACCTGCTCGGCGTAGCGCGGCGGGGTGACCGGGTCGAGTTCACCACTGAGCAGCAGCACCGGCAGATCCGTGCGCAGCGGCTGGGTGAAGTCCTTCGGGCGGGTGCCCACGTTCCATGCCGGGCAGGCGGCGAAGAACATGCGTGCCACTTCCGGGCCCAGCAGGGTGTCGCCTGCGGGAGCCGGCTGGTAGCGATCGGCATCTTCGGCGCAGATCACCGACCACTGCATGCCCCGGTTCAGCTGGCCGTCGGTGGAGCGCAGCGCCATGCGGTTGAGCGACATCAGCGGCGCATAGCGACCCTGTGCGGCTTCATCCAGTACCACCGGCAGC
>JAEXNZ010000153.1 GCA_023439425.1 Pseudomonadota bacterium | reverse complement strand
GGATGGGCCCGGTGCCGGGTCAAGCGATCAGCTGGTCGCGCCCTGCTGCGCGTTCGGACGCCAGGTGATCACCCGGTTCTCGACGATGTCCAACATTGCGTCGATCACAAGCACGAAGGCGGCCAGGATGATGATGCCGGCGAACACGCCCACCGCGTTGAAGTTGCCTTCGGCCTGCGCGATCAGGTAACCCAGACCCGCCGAGGCACCGAGGTACTCGCCGATGATCGCGCCCACCACCGCAAAGCCAACCGAGGTCCGCAGCGAGGACAGAATCCAGCTGGCAGCGGCCGGGAAGTACACATGGCGCAGCAGGTCGCTGCGGCTGGCCCCCAGGATGCGCGCATTGGCCAGCACCACCGGATTCACTTCACGCACGCCCTGCATGGCGTTGAAGAAGGTGGTGAAGAACACCAGCGTCACCGCCAGTGCCACCTTCGACCACAGACCCAGGCCCAGCCACAGCACGAAGATTGGAGCCAGCACCACACGCGGAATCGCGTTGAAGCCCTTGATGAAGGGATCCAGGATGCGCGCCGAACGCCGGCTCAGGCCCAGCCACACACCGCCGGCCACGCCCAGCGCGGTACCGATCAGGTAGCCCAGCGCGGTTTCGGTCAGGGTGATGTACACATGCTGGTAGAACGAGGTGTCCGACAACCAGGTCCAAGACTGCTTGGCAATCGCGGTCGGTGCCGGGAAGAAGAACGGGTCGACCCACCCCATCGCAATGCCGCCTTCCCAACCACCGAAGACGAGGATGATCAGCGCGAGCTGGATGAATTTGTCAGTCCTGGCGTGCATAGCTCTTCTCCACTTCGCCGCGCAGGCAAGCCCAGATATCGCGGTACAGGTCGGTAAAACGTGCGTCGAGTTTGATTTCCGCCACGTTGCGCGGACGCGCCAGGTCCACGGCGAAGCTGCGCACCACGCGGCTGGCGGGGCCGGAGGACAGCACCACCACGCGGTCACCCAGCGCAATCGCCTCTTCCAGGTCGTGCGTGATCAGAATCACCGAGCGGCGATCCTCCTGCCACAGGCGCAGCAGTTCGTTCTGCATCAGATGGCGGGTATGGATGTCCAGCGCCGAGAACGGCTCGTCCATCAGGATCACCTTCGGTTCCACGATCAGCGCCTGCGCCATCTGCACGCGCTTGCGCTGACCACCGGAGAGCTGATGCGGGTAACGGTGTTCGAAACCGGTCAGACCCACTTTGGCCAGCCAGGTGGTGACCTTCTGCTTGCGCTCGGCATCGCTGACGCCACGGAACTTCAGACCCAGTTCGACGTTCTGGTAGGCCGTCTTCCACGGAAGCAGCGCGTCCTGCTGGAACAGGTAACCGACCGACTCCTGCACGCCGTTCACGGCGCGCCCGTCGATGCTGACCTCACCGGCCGAAGGCTTCAGCAGCCCGGCCACGGAATTGAGGATGGTGCTCTTGCCGCAGCCGGTGGGCCCGACAATGGCGAGGAACTCGCCATTGCCGACCTGGATGTCGACGTCGCGTACGGCGGTGAAGTCGCCGAAGGACATGGTGACCTGGTTGATCGCAACCATGGTCTGTGCAGGCTCCAGCTGCGGTGCGCCGTTGAGCTTGCGCACGGTGGCATTGAGGGCCATGGGTTACCTCCGCTTAGTTCTGGGCAGCCGGGGTCGAGGCACTGGCGCGCTCGACGAAGGCATTGGTGTAGGTCTTGGACAGGTCGATATCGTGGTTGGCGACGTCCTTGTTGAACTCGCGCAGCACCTTCAGCGGCGTTTCCAGGTCGGCCGGGGTGAAGTGGCCGTCCTTGGTGAAGATGGCGCGGGCGTTCTCGACCGCACGGGCATAGGTGGCACGGTCACCGGAGACGTAGCTGTCCGGCAGCGCTGCCACAATGTCTTCAGCGCTGTTGTCGGCGATGAACTTCAGCGCCTTCTGCTCGGCGCGGGCGATTTTCTCGGCCGCGTCCGGGCGCTGCTCCAGGAAGCTCTGGTTGGCATACATCACCGAGGTCGGATACAGGCCGCCGTAGACCTGGCGGGCCCCTTCGTCGCTGCGTGCATCAATGATGATCTTGCCGACCTTGCGCTCGGTGATCAGCGTGGCCGCCGGGTCGTAGTTCACCAGCAGGTCGATCTTGCCCTGCTCCAGCGCTGCGACAGCGGCCGCGCCCGAACCCACGCCGATCAGCGAAATGCTGTCGACCGGGATGTCATGCTGGGCCAGGAAGTGGCGCACGAAGAAGTCCGACGATGACCCCGGTGCGGTAATCCCCACTTTCTGGCCCTTGATCGTTTCCGGACGCGCCGGGTCGAAGGTCGCATCGTCACGCCCGGCCATCACCAGCCCGGAGTTGCGCGACAGCAGCACGAAGGCGACAACGTCCTTCTGCTTGGCCTGCATCTGGATGGTGTGGTCATAGAAGCCCACCGCCACGTCGGTGGAATTGGCGACCAGCGCCTGCAGCACCTTGGAACCGCCCTGCGCGAAGTTCTCGGTCTTCACCTCCAGACCCACTTCCTTGAAGTAGCCCTTGGAATCAGCGATGAAGAACGGCAGATTGTTGAGGTTGTAAGACCCCACGCTGATGCGGACGGGTGCGTTGTCGCCGCCGCTGGCAGCGGCACCTTCGCCGCCGGATTTGCCACAGCCGGCAACAGCCAGGCTTGCCGCGACCAGCGCGGTCATCAGAAATCGCTTGTACATCTATCCCTCCCAGGATGTGCTGCAACGTGTAACGGTGTTTCGGTGGAGGGCGGAAGGTCGTGCCAGGGGCGCGGCCTGCCGTCCAGGGTCAGGTCATGCCGCTGAAGTCCATTGCGTGGTTTCGGTGGCAATCGGCGTGGTGGCGAACACCCGGCCTTCAAACAGGCGGCGGGCCGTGCGTACCACGCTGGCCACAACCGGCGCGTGTTCCGAGCTGCGACTCAAGCCCACGTCCAGGGCACCGCTCGGATGTTCGAGAGTAATCAAAGTGGGCACTGCGTCACACCCGACGAACGTGTTAGCCAACGTGCCCGGCGTCGCAACTGCGGTAGCAATGCCCACGCCACCGGTGATCGCCAGCGCGGTATGGCATTGATGTGGCATGAAATAGCGCACCTGCAGGGTGCCACCATGTTGCGGTGCGGAAAGCAAAACAGGTTTAGGAATGACTTTGTTGCCAGCGTCAGCGATGCCCATGCGTTCACCGGCCTGGATGCGAATGGCTTCCATCCGCGTCATCAAATCTCGATTGGCGTTGAGCTCCGCCGGTGATTCACCGCCCTGCACGCCGAGGTCGCTGGCGCGGATAAGCACCATCGGCATCGCACAATCAACCAGGCTGACATCGGCACCATCGATCTTTTCCATCGCATGCCCGCTGGGCAGCAGCTTGCCGGTGCGTGCGCCTGCCGCGTCGAGAAAGGCCAGCTGCACCGGCGCGGCACCACCGGGTGCGCCGGCAATATGAGTGTCGCCGCGATACACCACCTGGCCACCTGGCGTTTCCACCGTCGCCACGATCACCTTGCCGGTGTTGACGTTGTGGATGCGCACTTCGGTGCGCGGATGGTGCGCCTGCACCAGGCCCCGTTCGATGGCGTACGGCCCTACCGCGGCCAGCATGTTGCCGCAGTTCGGCGAGGTATCCACCAGACGCTGCTCCACTTTCACCTGCACGAACAGGTAGTCCACGTCCGCGTCCGCGCGGCTGGCCTTGTCGATGATGGCCACTTTGCTGGTCAGCGCATTGCCGCCGCCAATCCCGTCGATCTGCAGGGGATGCCCCGAGCCCATCACCTCCACCAGCAACCGGTCACGTGCGGCGGTGTCAGCCGGCAGGTCGGACGCAAGGAAGAACGGCCCTTTGGAGGTGCCGCCGCGCATCAGGACGCAGGGAATCGAGGTGAGATCGTTGGACATACGTGTGGTAGATTGATGCTTGTAGCGGATGAATATCACCCTGTGATTCGATACTGGCATGACCCCGATTGATCTGTGAATTGCTGATTTTTGGATGATTAATGCCCCATGAGCATCAATTGCGAAATCCTCGACCTGCGCGCCTTCCTGCTGGTGGCCGAAACCCGCAGCTTCCACCGCGCCGCTGAAACGCTGCACGTCTCTCAGCCCGCACTCAGCCGGCGCATCCAGAAGCTGGAGCAGGCAGTGGGTTCACCGCTGCTCGAACGCACCACGCGCAGCGTCAGCACCACGGCGGTGGGTGAAAACCTGCTGCCGCTGGTACGGCGCATGATTGAAGAGTTCGATGGCTCACTGTTCTCGCTGCGCGGCCACGACGACACGCGCGGTGCCACGGTCACCATCGCCTGCCTGCCCACCGCCGCGTTCTACTTCCTGCCCAGCGTGATGGCTCGCTTCCATGACGCGCACCCGAACGTGCGCTTCCGCATTCTCGACATTCCCGCCACTGAAGGCCTGCAGGCGGTGGAGCGTGGTGAAGTAGAGTTCGGCATCAATTTCATGGGCGCGAACGACCCCAATCTGGACTTCGACGTGCTCGCCGAGGATCCGTTCGTGCTCGCCTGCCGCCGCGATCATCCGCTGGCGAAGAAGCGAAAGGTGGAATGGTCCGACCTGGCCCGCCATCAGTTGATCACCGTGCACCGCACCAGCGGCAACCGCACCCTGCTCGATGGTGCGCTCGCGCGCGAAAACCTCAAGCTCAGCTGGCACTACGAGGTGACCCATCTGTCCACTTCACTGGGCATGGTCGAGGCCGGCATCGGCGTATCGGTGCTGCCGAAGATGGCCACGCCTGACGGTGACCACCCCATCCTGGTCACCCGCCCGATCGGCAACCCGGTGGTGTCGCGCACCATCGGCATCGTGCGCCGGCGCGGGGCCCTGCTCTCACCCAGCGCCGAACGCTTCCTGCAGATGCTGATGAGTCAGTGGCGGGGCAAGCCGTGACACGAAAACTACATACGAATGTATAACCTTGCGTTCTGAGCCGGCCACCGCGCCGACCCACCGGCATCGGCCATACTGGCCGCATGCCGGCGGCCCGCCCGCCAT